>JANPFV010000053.1:0-45710 GCA_031423615.1 Candidatus Omnitrophota bacterium | reverse complement strand
TCTATAGGTATAAGTCAGATCGCCCACCGGGACATCGATCGGGCCGTATGTCCCTACGGCTAAACCACCGGTGCTCCAGGTTTGGGGGTCAACCTTGCTTCGTAAATCATCGAGAATTTGTTTTCCTAAGAATGCCGCCGTAACTTCGCGGCTAGAGTCGACGGCGGGTTTACGTAATTGGGATATGCTGGCAAAAATCCCGGCCATGGTTAAACTAAAAATAACCGTGGCAATTATGACCTCCATAATCGTAAAAGCTTTGAGGTGGTCTTTCGTGCAAAGGGAGTCAAAAATTTTCATGATTGCCTCAAATTAAGGACAAGCGCCGGATGTGCATCCAGGATTGGTTGCCGTTACCGGTCCCTGATTGACCGATACAATATAAGCACTGCCGGATGCCGTGGCTGTACAGGAGTATGCTCTTCCGTCGCAAGCTCCTGCACAATCACACCGGTATGTCATGGCATTTTCAATAATGTTAAGACTTAATTTTGTATTGATTGCGCTAACATCCTGTGTGCCTGCGACATTGGGCCAATACATAGCTGTTTTGGCATAATAAATCTGGTTGGCCGATCGTATTGCGGTCAATTGCGCTAGAGCGTCCTGTAAATGAGTTTGTGAAACCGACTTGGTGTAATTGGGAATTGCAAATGCGGCGATAATTCCAAGGATAATAACGGTTATTAAAATTTCTAAAATGGTAAAAGCTTTCTGCGATGTCATTCTTTTCATGATTTTTTATTATAGCCCATTTTCAATTGGGTAATACTAAGGACGTAAAAATTTTTCCAACTATTATATAGACAGATCATTTCTCTGAACATATCCCCATTATTACCTCTGATAATTTTCAAAACATTGACAAACTCGTTTCTATCTAAGCCCCGCAAACGCTCCTGAACCAGTACGCGTAACCGTCGTTGCCGTTTGTGCGACTGAAATAAAATCACCAAAGTTACCGCGGTCTCTGGATGTACGGGTTGCGGTAATCGTATATGTGGTTTGATTGACGGCTGGGATTGAAATTGCAAAATGGTTATTGGGTTGGCCAGCTAAAGGATCACCCACGTCAATAGTACTTGTGCTTGCCCCTACATAGGTTCCATTATTCTGAATATAATAACGCTCCAAACTGCCGCGAACCACGGCTATTGTCGATAAAGCTTCTTGAGCGCGAGAATATTCAACGGTGGCGAAGAACTTGGGCAAAGCCAAGCTGGCTAAAACACCAACGATAATAACGACGATGATAATTTCAAGCAAGGTAAAACCACTTTTATTTTTGGTAAGATTCATTTGAACAGCTCCTTTATACAGGCTTTCGATTGTTTTATTTTTGATTGTCATTTTTATTATGGCTCCCAAGAGAATCGGGAAATCCTTGCGTATCGACCACAACTTACTTTTCTATTGTCTCGTCATCACTCCTTTTCGGGTTAGCGGGTTAAAATAAAAATGCCTATTCTTTGTGGACACATTCTATCCTAGAATAGGCACAATTGGCAAATATTTTGTTTGCTGGCAACTGGCTGTCCCTGGTTTTTCTGCTTTTAAACGTTTTCAATTGCTGGGACCCTGTAGTTTTGTGCCCTACCCTTGCGGATAGTTTACCTTTTTCAACATATATAACGTTAGACCAGATATAACATAGAAAATTGAAAACGGCAAGGCGACGGCCAAAATAAATTAAAGATTAAGGTTTTTTTTGTTCGAGTTCTTTTATTTCCTCGATCACATTTAAAAAATGTGGGTTGGGATTTGCCGTCAAAATGTTTAAGGCTTCCCTAAAGCGGTTTTCATTGGCCAAATTTATCGCCTGCAGTAAAAGGATGTCAGGATCGTCTGGAGACATTTTTAAAAGTCTTTCCAGGAGCCGTTGGGCCGGTACATGTTGGCCGGATGTAATAAAGTTGGCACTCTGGGCTTTCATATCGAAAAAGAGCTCGTGAGGAATCGGCAAATCCGGATGATTGCCGTATAATTGACCCAGCATTAAAGAGGGCAATAAATTTCGCGGGCTGTTTTTTAACCAATATTGCAGGTAGCCAATCTGGGTTTGCGCCATGGCGTGGTGGCGGAAAGACGTTATTCCCCAGTACGAAATGATCGTAAATAATAAGGCGCTTAAAATTACGGGCTGGATGAACGTTTTAATTTCGGTGATTATTAAAGCCAAAAGCATAAAAAATCCCATGGATGAAAACCAGTGAGGTTCTATGACCATTCCCATACTATAGGCATGAACAATACTGGCGGGAAGCATAAAAACGAAACCAGCGACAAACCAGCCTAGAGCAAAACTTTTGGCTGTCCCTTTCCATTTCCAGAGCATAAAAAAGATCAATACAAGACTTAAAGCTAATCCGGTATTCCATAACCTGACCGAATCAGTCAGAGGAAGAGAGTTTTTAATAAGAACGAAATTTTCCGGAAAAAATAAATTTCCTACATACCATTTGAGCAGATAACTTAATGTGGCTGTATAATTGAAAAAAGACAGATGCAGATGCTGGATTTTATCGCTCCAATGTCCTCCCGGTCCCGCCATAATACTCCAAAGTCCCAGATAACCTAAAGCGATAAACCAAAATGGAATAGTCATCCGCAGTAGTTTCATTCGTTCTTCACGCCCGATCATAAGAGATAAAAATCCCAGAGTAAGCGGAAACAAGAGTGATGTTTCGATGCATAAAAGGGCCACAATAAAAAGAATGAGACTCAAGAAAAGCCAGGCTGGGTTTTCTTGCCTATGGGAATGATAATGATAAAAAGCAATGAGGCTTCCTTGCAGGGCTGCGGCGCTGAGCAACACCGAATTAATTGTTGAGATATGGCTGAGGATTTCGGCATTGGCCGGATGAACGGCAAACAAAACCGCGGTCATCGCCCCTGCGGCGTCATTTTTGGTTAAATTCCTGACGAGGAAAAAAAGTAAAAGGAGATTTCCGTAAAATAATAATAAATTTAATCCATAATGATAAAGAGGTTTTGGAAAGATTTTAAACAGCGTGACATTGATCAAAACGTCAAAAGGACTGAAGTGGTGGCCTTCCGTTTTGGTAAAAAAGTCGGACAACTTTTGGTATTGAGCCGGCCTTTGGTGGCGATCAACAAAACTGAAATCATCGATCATAAACTGCGCTTTGAGAGACAAACCATGACTGATCATGACCAGCGCTCCGAGGAAAACAAAAAGAAAGATTTTTTGATTTTTTGTCACGGTTGTGGGCTTATATTTAGGGAAATGCAGGAAGATAATTACCTTTGACTAATGCTTTCCTCCGCCGGCTCCACCCAGTTGGGCAATATTAAACATAGGCAGGAACATGGCCAGAACAATGAGACCGATAACCCCGCCCATAAAAACCAGCATGAACGGTTCGATAAGCGTCCCGAGGCGTTTCATGAAGGTTTCGACGGTGGTTTGGTAATAACTGGCCACATGGGTGAGCATTTTACTCAGCTCCCCGGTTTCTTCTCCCACGGCAATCATTTGCACACACATGGAAGGAAAGAATTTGCTGCGTTCCATGGGAGCGACAAGCAGTTCCCCCTGGCGAACACTTTCTTTAATGTCGCCGATGACACTTGCGCAAATGGAATTATCCACAAGCCTTTGCGTAATGTCTAAGGCATAAAGAATGGGAACTCCGCTGTCGACTAAGATGGACATTTGCGAGGAAAAACGTTCGATTACAATCAGCTTGGCGATGTTACCTATAACGGGTAATCCAAAAAGAAGTTGTTCCACATGGGCCCGCCCGATGGGGGTCTTGGCATATTTACGGAAAAGAAAAATAACCCCTGCAGTGACGAGAACCAGCAAAAGAAAGTTTTGTTTAATAAACCGGAAGGTGCCCAAAAGAATTCGTGTTATCAGCGGCAAATCGACATTCATGGTGGTGAAAATGCTTTCAAAACGGGGACCGATAAACAAGGCGAAGAATGCGATAGCGCACAAGCATACGACAAAAAGAACACAAGGATACATAATGGCGGAAGTGACGGTGGCCTTAAAAGCGGTTTTTTGTTCAAGATAAAAAGCCAATTTTTTTAAAACCATGGGCATGGTCCCGGACGCTTCCCCTACTTCAATGAGACTCACCCACAACTGATCAAAGACTTTTGGATAGCGGCCTAGAGCTTCGCTTAAGGAACTGCCCTGCTCGACATCCGCGTTGACTTTTTGCAAAATGCCATAAAATCTTTTACTTTCGATCTGGTCAAGGATGACCTCCAGAGCGCGTAAAATCGTAATTCCCGAATCGAGCATGGTCGCCAATTGATTGGCAAAGTTGAGCATGTCTTCTAACTTGATTCCATTACGAGTAAACTTTCGTTGGGACTGGCCGGTCTCTTCAGACGAGGCGAGAAACGCGGCCTCCTCTTCAATTGAAAGAATAAAATATCCCTGCTTTTGTAATTGCTGAATCAGGCTGGTTTTGTCAAAAGATTCAATGTCCTCGCTGATAGTTTTACCCGACGAATCTTTGACTTGATAATGAAAACGAGGCACGTAAGGCTCCTAACAAATAATGTTAAAGTGCGGTGACGCTTAAAATTTCATCCAGGCTGGTCAACCCCGCTTCGACTTTCTTAAGACCATCCTCAAAAAGGGTGTCCATTCCCCCTTTTCGCGCCGCGTCGAGGATTTGGGAATAACCGGCTCTTTTTGACATCAATTCCCGCAAAGTGTCATCGATGACCATGGCTTCAGTCACGACCAGCCGGCCGCGGTAACCGGTATGATTGCAATCGTCGCATCCCGTGGGTTTATAAATTAAATCGCTGTTTAATTTCAATCCGCCCAAAAGGTCCGGATTGGGTTCCATAGGTTCTTTACATTTGGAACACAGCCGGCGGGCCAAACGCTGGGCCACGACCATCGACAAAGACGGTGTCAAAAGATAAGCCTCAATGCCGATGTCCATAAGCCGGGTAATGGCAGAAGCCGCATCATTAGTGTGCAGGGTGCTCAAAACAAAATGTCCGGTCAATGCCGCGCGAACGCAGATTTGGGCCGTTTCAAGATCACGGACTTCACCGACCATGATGATGTCGGGATCCTGCCGTAAAAATGCACGCAGGACGGAGGCGAACGTTAGTCCGATATCCGGACGCACCGCGACTTGGTTGATACCGTCGATTTTGAATTCAACGGGGTCTTCGGCGGTGACAATATTTTTACGCGGGTCCATGACCTCGTGCAAGGACGCATACAATGTTGTGGATTTTCCGCTTCCCGTCGGGCCAGTGACGAAGAAAAGTCCATAAGGCCGCTTTAAAGCCTTGCGTATTCTTTCCAGCTGGGCTTCGGTGAATCCTAAATTTTCGAGGCGCAAAGGCACGGCGGACTTGTCTAAAATACGCATAACCACTTTTTCACCCCATACCGTCGGAACGGTCGAAATACGCAAATCAACGGTCCGGTCTCCCATTTTGAAAGCAATCGACCCGTCTTGCGGCAAACGCTTTTCGGCGATGTCGAGTTTGGAAAGAATTTTAATGCGAGAGACAATAGGCAATAAAAGGTTTCGCGCCGGCGGCGGAATTTGATAAAGAATACCGTCGATGCGATAGCGTAAATTGATTTTGTCTTTGTAGGATTCAATATGAATATCGCTGGCGCGCTGGTCAATGGCTTGGCGGATAATCAAGTCGACGAGCTTGATGACCGGCGGTTCTTCGGCTTTTTCAATAAGCTCGTCAAGATTGCCGTCTTTCGATCCTTTGGGATCGGCCGGGACCGCTTGCTCGGAAAGGCTATTGTCCGACGGCAGGGTTGTCGATTGGTTTTTCGCAGACCTCGTCAGGGTGTAGAAATCCTGAATGGCCGCCATCAAATCTGAGCGGGTGGCAAGAATTAAAGATAATTCGCAACCGGTTACCATTCGTAAATTGTCAAGCATAAGAAGGTCGAGCGGATCTTCGATGGCGCAGGTTAATTTTGTTTCTTCTTTGTTTAATGGCAGGACAAGATGGGTTTTAGCGAAATCATAGGGAACAAGCTTGTCGAGATTTTGGTCGGTTTGGGGCTTAAGCAGATTGTTTTGACTGCTGGCATGAGGAATATTGAGCTGGCTGCCTAAGGCCGCAACAATATCCTCTTCCGTCAAGAATCCCAGCTTGATGAGGATTTCTCCGATACGTCCGCTTTCCTTTTTTTGGACTTGAATGGCTTCGCGCAGTTGTTCTTCGTTGACCAAGCCCTGCTGCAAGAGAATTTCGCCAAGTTTTAAATGGGCCATATTATAATTTTTTTCTTTTTTTTGCCGTGTTAAGGGTTGGGGTTTTTTTAAGTTCACGTTCCACGGTTTCCAGACGAGCGGAACTTTGTTCTCGCTGCTCCCGTAAAATCGGCCTTTGGGGAACCGACACGGTGCTTTCTAAACCCTCGGCTAGTATATGCGGAGTTAAAAAAATGATCAATTCCCGGTTTTCCATCGAATCGCTTTTATGCCGGAAAGCTGATCCGAAAAAAGGAATGTCGCCTAAGAAAGGAAGTTTTGTCAGTGTTGTCGTATGGTCTTCCCTCAGCAGTCCGCCTAAGACAACGGTATCTCCGCTGGCGACCCGCAGAATAGATAGCGAACCCCGCTCCTCCGGGTCCCGCAAAGTTGAAGCGTTACCGGTGGAAATGGAACTGGGTGTGGTCGTAATGACTTTGGGAACAACGGCCATGGTGATTTCATTGCTGACGAGATTCACTTGCGGCGTGACAGTCAAAAAGACACCGGTTTCTACCCGTTCGGCTGAACTGGTCGCCGTGGCTAAATTTTGTGATGATGTCGTGCTTTCGGTCAAACCAATGGCCTCTTGGGTGGCGATTTTGATTTGCGCCGGTTGATTGCTCAGCGTAAGAATTCTCGGGCGGGCTAAATTTTTGGTGTCGCTCTGAGTTGAAATGAATTGTAAAATCGCGGTCATTCCCGACGCGCTAATGGTCCCCACGCGGTATTCGGGATTGGCAAATTTAAATCCCTTGGCCAAAATACTGTCCTGGTTCCAGGGATAGAGAGTGTCACGCTCCGGCCCTTTAAATGTCAAGGGGGTTTCGCCGTATTTAATTCCGATTTTGTCTCCGGTTTCCTTAGAGACTTCCAACATTTCCACCTCGATGAGAACTTGGGGAACGGGAATGTCCAGTTTGGCAATAGCGGTCTCAATGTTTTTAAAATTACTGGCGATGTCCGTTACGGTCAAGCTATTGGTCCGCGGGTCTTCGACAATTTTCCCTTTGAGTGTCAGGATGCCTTGAATGGCGCTCATGATTCCCGGTGTCGTACCTGTCGCCCCGCCGGCTCCTGCTCCGGTGTTTCCACCGCTGGAAGTACTGCTCTCAGTGACTTCGGTGGTATTGGTTTTATCAATGGTGTAAACAATTTTTAAGGTTTTGGCAATGCGGGCGGAACTGACGCTGGCATGTTTGAGCTGATAAACGCGGGTTAAAAGTTCCGCATCCGATTTTGTTAAAGGCTTGACGATGTAGATATTGCTATCCGGTTGAAGTTCATAGGTGAGGTTATTGGCCCGCAAAACCTGTTCAAGGGCTTGTTCGACGGGAACATTATCAAGATAAACCGTGATATGTTTGGCAGCCAGTTCCTCGGATGAAATGAGGTTGATATGGGTTTGTTGGGAAAATATTTTTAAAACGTCTACGAGGGATGCATCCTGAAAATCCATGGAGATTTTCTTGGAATATCCGGGATAAAGAAATGAGCTGGATGTGTCGATATCAATATCGGCCGCCTGCGGGGAAGATAGGCCTAAGGTCATTGATAATACGACCATCCCCAGCGCGACTAAAAAAACACCAAAAAAATTTCTTAACATACAAACTCCTTTGTAATCCTATCTATTAATATCTTGAATTTCTCTCATGGGCGTTTTGTCCCGGGGTTTACCAGTGGTTTGATCCATAAATTTTGTTCTTCAGATGTGACTCTGACACCCTCTTTTGTTATTTCTGACACGGCCCAATTGCTCACGTGGTCTCCAACTCCGACAACCTGTCCATTTAAAATGGCCTGCGGTTTTTTGCTGTTCCAGACAACTCCAGCCACGGTAAATTGCGGTGTCACCGCAACGACGGGTACAACCACGGGAGTGGAGTTATCAGATGGAACAGGTGCGGTTTTTGCTTCTTGTGGAATTTGCGGAATGAAAGGATTTTTAAAGAGATTGTCGGGACCGTTTGTGTTCATATCGTTTTCCGCATCTTCAGTGGCATCGTTTTTTGTTTTTTCAATCGCTTGCTCGGCCTGAGAGAGTTTTTCTTTAAGAATATCGGGTGAGGGTTCTTCCAGCATTTGCTTGATTTTGGACAAAGGAGAAGCCGAATCTTTCAATTTTTCTTCTGCAGATAAAAAGGGGCAGAAGATCATTGTCGTTGTCCCCAAAAGCAATATTATTAAAAGATTTTTCATTCTTTGAAAGTGACTAACACAATATCAATTCGAAAGTTTGTCCATTGATTATCTGCATTTGAGGACGGATGGGTACGGCGGGTATTGCCTTGTTGGGTCTCCATACTGCCGTTCCAGCTGTCTAAACGGATGCTGGCCCCGGAATTCTCAATGTCATTGATGAAAAGTCCCACATTGCTAAAATTTTCAGCGCTGGCCGCGAGGTTGATCATGGTCAAATCGTACAAAGGATCGCTTTTATTCTGGGCCGGCGAGAAAGAATCAATTTGCACATTGCTTTTAGCGGCGGCATCGGTGATTTTATTGATGAATTCATTTTCGGTGATTTTAGGCGGCAGGCTTTTAATAAAATTTTGCAATTCGGTTTGGGCTAAGGTGTAGGCTTTCAGAATTTTCAGCTTTTCTTGCATCTCATAATTTTTGGCCGCGAATGTTTTTCTTTCTGTTTGGGACTTTGTAAAAATATTAAAGCACACAAAAAGGGCCACGAGGGGGAGCACAATGCTAAGGGCGATATCCGGTTTCTGTCGTACATTTTTAAGAAGTTTTTGATAATCAATATTCTGCAGATCCTTGATATCCATTTTGGAGATATCAATCTGACTTAAATTTGTGATCGACTTAGGGGTTGGTTTAGGCGGCATAAATTATTTACAGGTGATACGGAAATAGGTTACCGGATAATTATTGAAAGTATCATTTTTAACATTGGTCAGGACGATATTTTCAAAAAGTTTTACAAAGTCAGGGTCTTTTTTTATCTTATTGATGAGATTGTTAACCAGACGGATCCGCTCATTGGAATTCGGTAGATAGGCGTAACCCTCCATGCCGATCGAAACTTTTGACACTCGGTGCAGGCCGTTTGCGGTATTTTCGGCCCCTTCGTAGTATTCAACACTCAAATTATTAAGCCAAGTTCCTTTAGGAAGCAAATGCGGGACTTTTTTCAAGAAAAAGGTAATGTCGCTTTTGATCCTTGCGTCTTTATATTGATTTGTTTTGCTTAAGACTCCATCCCGCAGTTGGGTAATTTGTTCTTGGGTTGAAGACTCATAAATGCCAAGTTCTTTTTTAAGTTCGGCGGATTTATCTTTAACACTCTTGGTCAGGTGGGTTGTCAAGACCGTCATTCCATAGACGGCCGCGATGGAAAGTCCCAAGGAAAAACCCAGCACTTTTAAATTCCAATTCGCAAATACTCCGCCGGGTTCCTGGAGTTGGTTGGAACGGGATTTCACCGTCAAATCAAAATTTTTGCTGGAAACCGCTTTTTCGCGCAGAGCCGCGCCACAGGCACTTAAAAGGCCAAGGTCTCCTGTGGGCGTGCCCTTGATGATTTTTTGTATCGTCAATGCGGAAGCGGGGATTTTAAAATCCTGAGTCAGTCCGGCCGAAAGAGCGCTGAGGTCTTTTTCCGCAAGAAGGGTAATCCGGTCGAGTTTTCCTTGCGGATTTTGACGTTGGTAAAAATTAAAAGACACACGGATATCGTTAAAGAATTTTGTGTTTTCCGCCGGAGTCCCTCCACCTTCAATAGAAGATTGAAACTCGCGGACAAATTGGATGACATCCTTGTCGGTCACCGTGATCCGCCCGCCCTCACTTTCAATTTCGATGATTCCCGTGGCATGTTGGCGGGGAATATGTCCCTGCTTTTGCAAAAAGCGAACCAAGCTGACGGAAGCGGGCTCGATAAATTCCGTCTCCAGCCCGGCCTGTTGTAAAATATTTGTATAGCGCTCCAAAACGGTTTTCCGCGCGGCAACGAATAAAATCCTTAAGTTTTTTTGGTCTCCTTCGGTGAAAGGGATCGCGTGGTAGGTGTAAACCAAATCCTCCAGTTTAATAGGAATATATTTTGTCGCTTCAAAGTCCACCACATTTTTGACCTCCCCCGGCTGCATGAAAGGAATGACGAAAGAGCGGTAAATGACATCCTTGGCGGACAAGGTGAGATTGGCTTTCTTGCTCAGGATTTTTTTTTCGCGGAGGATTTGTTGTAAAAGAGCCGTTAAGCGCAGGGTGTCAGGAATTTTTTGTCCCTGATCGCCGGGAATTGCCGTGTCAAAGCGGACATAAGCGACTTTGTCGGGTTGACCTTTGAGGCTTTCCGCAATACAGAAAGCCTCTTTTCCCCAATAGACGCCCAGTTGACTCTTGTCGCTCGATGGTTTTGAAAACAGCATGATTATAAAATTCGGAACGGATAAAAATAAATAGAGAATGGTCTGTCTCAAAAAAATCAACAGACGTATTTAATTGGTTTTTATTATAAGGGAGATGCTCTTTGAAATAAAGTTAATTATAAAAAATATTAAGAAGATTTTGAAGGAATCAGTAGGTGATATTGATCCGCACTCTTTGTGTGTCGTTGTAATTCGGGCCCGCCGCGGTGTCGGCATCGCGGGTGATGGTGTAAGCTTTTCCATCAATGGTTATGGGGCTGGCGGGAATGGTGCCGGTTCCATCTAGGCGACGCTGGTAATCCTGATAAAATAATCCTGTGGCCAATTGTTCCGCCTTGATCGTATCGACAACACTGCTGGACGTTTTGAGTTGGCTGACATTGAGACTTAAAACACCTATCGCCACAATGGAAAGAATCATGATAAGTATAATGACGGTGACTAAGATGATACCAGATTCATTTTTCAAGCGTCGGTGGGACACGTGCATAAGGTTCTCCGGCGTTAAGTTTGTTCTTCCCCGCTGATTAAGCTGTGGCATCGGGGGCATGTTGCAAAAGGTTTTTTGGTAAATTTATAAAATAAATATGTGCAAAATGGGCACTGTTCCAAGTGTGAAGATTCCGTAGAAACATCATTACGTTTCATAGTATAGAATATCCACGAACACATTACAAGAATTGGAATAACAGATATTAAAGCGGTTATAGTCCAGATGAAATCGATTTTGATCATGGGTAAAGTTTAAGATGCTGATAAGGTTGTCGGGAAGCTGGATCTTTAAGGGTTTCCGCTGGATTTGCGAAAATAGGGGAAGATTGACTTTGGGCTTGAGGCGGCAATTTGAATACGGCTTTGGGATGGGTTTGGACCACGGTGCCTAAATTAGGTTTTTTCGTCGCGGTGATGGGGCGTTGCGCCGTGGGTTGCTCTTGCGGAAGAACGATGTCGAATTTAGGTGAGAAAACAGGCGGTTTGATTTTTTCCACTTCGAAAGGATCAAGAATCGCACCGAGAAAAACAATTTTTACATTGTGTTGAGAGGTCGGAGGGCCGAAACGGAAGGTAAAAAAATTTAAGAAAACGAGATGTGCTGTTATGGCGGCCATGAATCCGACGTTGGAAAAAAGGAAGAGTTTTTGCATGGCGTCAATGGGTGTGTGCGATTATTTGTTGACCGTTGTGGCGATATTGATTTTTTCCAATCCGAGTTCCCGGCAGACGTTCCAAACGTCAATGATCCTGGCTAAGGATGATCGTCCGTCGGCTTTGATGAGAATGGCCTGTTTTTTCAGCGCCGGAGACTGGAGGCGCGTTTTTAATTCTTTGTCGGAAATGATTTTGTTTTCAAAGTAAATGATATCTTCCCCGGTAATGGTGATCAGGGTGGTGTTTTCTGAGACGATATCGCTGGTGATCGTTTTGGGAAGGCCTACGGCGATTCCGGCCGGAAAAACATAAAACGGCGAAATGACCAGCATCATAAAAAGTAAACAAAATAAATTTAAAAGTGGTGCAAAGGTAATCGGAAAAAGTCCCGTGGCAAAGGAAAGCTGGCTTTGCGATTTAATAATCTTATTCATCCGTATCCGCGGCTTCGGGGTTGATGGATTCGTTTATACGCGTCAAAAGATTAACCACCTCACTGTTCATGCGGTTTAACTCATTTATATGATGATGGACATAATTCAAGAAATAATTATAAGCGACAAAAGAGGGAATGGCGACAATCAATCCGGCCAAGGTGGTCAGAAGCGCCTGCCAAATTCCTCCCGCGAAATCCGCTGGGGTGATATGGCGCATGCCTGCGCTTTGGTTTTGGATGGTCTGAAAAATGATGATCAGGCCCAAGACCGTTCCAGCCACACCGAATAAAGGGGCGGCATTCGCAATGGTAATCAAAGGCGTGAGACCTTTTTCCAGCTGCGGAATTTCAAGAGCCATAGCGTTTTCCATTTCTTCGCGGATTTCGTCACGGCCGGAACCGAACCGCAAAAGGCCTGCTTTTAAAACGCGGGCCGCCGGAGAAATATGGTTTTCACAAAAAAAGATTGCGGCTTTGATTTTATTTTCACGAAGCAAAGCAAAAGCCGCAGCCTTAAATTGCGTCACATCGGTTTTGATCGCGTTTAAATAACGCCATTTGTTGATGATGATTGTTAAGGCCGTGAGCGAGCAGAGAATCAGGGGGACCATGAGCGGTCCGCCGGATAGAAAAAATTGCTTCATATTTATTTCGTTCATAGGACCTCGTAAATTTTATGGCGTAGTCTGAGTATTGGCCTTCGTATTGGCGGCGATCCAGTCCAAGCGTTCTTTGGCGTACTTCGACTCGTCGGTGTTAAAAACAATTATTTTATTATAAATGGTGGCCGCCTGCTCCCATTGGGAGCCGTCTTCAAATATCCGGGCCAGACGCAGATAGGATTTGATGACCCAGTTCTTTTCGTCGGGAAAGAGATAAGAAATTTTCAAATAAGCCTCAACCGCCTTGGCCGAATCATGGAGCAATTCGTAAGTGTCCCCTATTTCAAATTGCAGGGCGGCCGCATCACTTTTACTGACTGACGTCGAGGCCCTCAAAGCCGCTTCATAGGTGGTAATGGCCTTAGCATAATTTTTATTGTTTTTATAAATATCGGCCACTCGCAGGAGAGCTTCTTTCTTGAATTCCGGAATGGTTTGGGCAATGTTTTGGTAAGTGTCGATGGCTGTTTGCGGATCCATATCCTTGGAAAAAATATCCGCAACAGCCAGTTTGGCTTTTGCGAAAATTTCTTTGTCGGGATTTTCCGTGACTTTTTTGTAAGCGTTTAAGGCGTCTTGCAGTTGCTCGGCCCCTTGATAACTTTGTCCCAGTTCATAGTAAACGAGATTTATTTTTTCACTTCCGGGAAAGGTAGTGATGAAGTGATTGTAATATTGGATGGCCGCGGGATATTTCCCTTCATCGAGATAGTAATCGCCAAGCCACAAGACGGCTTGGGCCGCGGCTTCCGTCTGAGGATAAAGTTTGTTGATGGCCGTAAATTTTTCAATGGCTTCCTTGCTTTTGCCTAAAGCAAAAAGGGATTTGGCAATATAAAGTTCGGCGATCGGAGTGACATTTTTTTGCTCCGGATAGTTTTTAACAAGCCGTTGAAAAATATTGAGGGTCTGCTCATATTTTTTCGAATTAAAATTCGCCAGCCCTAAAAGGTAGTTGGCCTCCGGAATAAAATTTTTTGCCTCACTGGGCTCATCAAGATAAGCTTTGGCCAGCCGGAGGGATTGGTCCCAGGCCTCTTTTTTAAAATACGCCAAGGCTAAATAATATTTTACTTCGTTAAGATATTTGCTCTTGGGGAAATTGGCTTGCAAACCCTGGAAGGAAAGTGTCGCGGCCTCAATTTTATTCGCCTTCAAAAGGGCAATTCCTTGACGGAATTGCGCATAATCCGCATAAACGGTGTCGGGATATTCGCGTAAAATCTGGTCATAAATCTGTACGGCCTTTTCCAGTTCATTGATTTCCTGATAAGCATCCCCGATTTGGGTCAAAGCACTTCCGCGGGCGATTTTGCTCGTTGATTGAGTGACAATATCTTGAAAACTTTGGATGGCCTGCTCGGTCTTGCCGCTTTTAAGAAATGTCCAGGCCAGGCCATAATAAGCCTTTTCAATAATTTCTGTCTGCGCCGAGTTTTTAGAAAAATTTTGGATCAAATTTTGATAATTCGTGACGGCCCCGGCATAGTCGGCCCGCGCATAATCTGAATTGGCTTTCCCCAGATACGCCTGGGCGAGACGCGGACTCTGCGGAAATTGGGTGATTAATTTCTGATACGCTTCGCCGGCCCGCAGAGAATCGCCGGCGTCCGCATAAAGTGTGGCCAACCCGAACAAGACATCTTCCGCCGGGAGGTTCTTCTCCTGCGCGATTTTGTCCGCTTCTTCAAAACTTTTTTGCGCAAGATCCAACTTTTGTAATTTTAAATAACTCCACCCCAGTCCAATTTTAGACAACATGGCGATTTTAGGATCATACGCTTTGTCCCCGGCCTGGGCATAAAATCCAACGGCAGAAAGGTAATCTTCCTTACTGTAATAAGATTCAGCTATAAAGAAAAGCGCTTCGCTTAAACGCGGTGATTTGGGATAGATCGTAATAAAATCGGTGAAGAATTTAATGGCCTGGGAATGCTCCCCGGCGTTATGGTTGCATTCACCTATTTTGAAAGCGGCTTCTTCGCTGAGGCTGTGGTGGGGATAATGGGAAATGAGTTTGGCAAAAGTCTCTTCGGCGTTTGGATAATTGGTCTGCTCAAAATAAGTCCAGCCGAGGGAATAGAGAGCCTGCGGCAGATAGGAGGAGTTAGGATAGGTATTGATAAGTTGTAAATAATTTTTTTCCGCCTGCTTAAAATCGCCGCCTTTAAAATACGTTTCTCCCAGCCAAAAAAGGGTTGCGTCCCGGAATTCCGTATACTGGCTGAGAGACTGAAAAATTTCAAAAGCCTTGAGATATTGGTTCTTGAAAAAATAACATTGCCCTAAAAGCAACTTGGTCTGGACGGTTTTTTGCGAAGTGGGATATTTTTGCTGGAATTGCTCAATATAACGCATCGCCACATCGTAAAACCCATCTTCAAAGGCTTTTTGCGCGACGAGAAAAAGTTCGTCCTCCAACTGGTCGGCCTGGATTGAAGGAGAGAGAACAAAGCCTCCGGCGGCCAGGACCGATGTTAAGAAAACGACCTTGAGAGAGGATTTTAAATTCATAAAGCCGTATTATACCAACTGTAGTGAAGATGCCTTTAAAATTTTTTTAAGATATTCTGCGGTATGAGACATTTTATTTTCACACAAGGCTTCGGGAGTGCCGCTGAAAACGACCTCGCCTCCCTTGTCACCACCGTCGGGACCCAGATCAATGATGTAATCCGCGTTTTTGATCACTTCCAAATTGTGTTCAATCACGATAATGGTGTTGCCGCGATCGACGAGCCTTTGCAGCACGGTCATGAGTTTGTCTACGTCGGCAAAATGCAAACCTGTGGTGGGTTCATCGAGAATATAAAGCGTTTTTCCGGTTGCAGGTTTGCATAATTCCGACGCGAGCTTGACGCGCTGCGCTTCTCCGCCGGACAATGTCGTTGCGGCTTGGCCCAGTTTCACGTAACCGAGACCGACATCGCTTAAAGTCTGGACAATATTACGAACGCGGGGAATATTTTCGAAAATTTTTAAACTCTCTTCCACGGAAAGGTTAAGGACGTCGCTGATGTTCTTTCCCTTATATTGCACATCCAGAGTTTGCTCGGTGAAACGCCGGCCGTGGCAGACTTCGCATTCAATATAAACGTCGGGCAAAAAATGCATTTCGATTTTCTTGATTCCGTCTCCGTGACAGGCCTCGCAGCGGCCGCCGGCAACGTTAAAACTGAACCGTCCCGGTTTGTATCCGCGCATTTTTGCTTCCGGCATCTGGCTGAAAAGATCGCGAATCAAACTAAAAACGCCGGTATACGTCGCAGGATTCGAGCGCGGGGTGCGGCCGATGGGTGATTGGTCGACGACAATGACTTTGTCAATGTTTTCGCTCCCTTCCATTTTCTTAAAGGTCCCGGGTTTTTCCGCAGCGTGATAAATTTTTTGCGCCAGAGCCTTGTAAAGGACATCATTGATCAGCGTCGATTTTCCGGAACCGGAAACACCGGTAATGCAAATAAAAGTCCCCAAGGGAAATGACACATCCACATTTTTAAGATTATGTTCCCGAACACCGATCAGTTTCAGAAAATTCGTATGGACGGTTTCCCGCCGCACTTCCGGCATCTTGATGCTTAATTCTCCGCGGAGATATTGGCCTGTCAACGATTTGGATGATTTCATCAGGCCGGGCACATCACCGGCATAAATCACTTCTCCGCCGAATTCACCCGCCCCGGGACCCATGTCGATGACAAAATCGGCTTTACGGATCGTGTCTTCATCATGCTCTACGACGATTAGGGTATTGCCGATATCCCGCAAAGAATGAAGCGTCGAGAGCAAACGGTCGTTGTCTTTCTGATGCAGACCGATCGAGGGCTCATCGAGAATATAGATAACCCCGACTAATCCCGAGCCGACTTGGGTCGCCAAGCGGATCCGTTCCGCTTCTCCACCGGACAAAGTCCCGCTTTTACGATCTAAGGTCAAATACTCCAGGCCGACATCAATGCAAAAGTCCAATCGTCTTTGAATTTCTTTAAGGATTTGCTCACTGATCTTTTTTTGTTCGGTTGTGAGTTTTAGGGAATTAAAAAAAACTTTTCCTTCTTTGATCGAAAATTCCGTGACCTGGGCGATGTTTTTTCCGTTGATTTTTACGGCGAGGGATTCTTTTTTAAGGCGTTTTCCTTGGCAATCGGGACAGGGGGATTCCGACATGTATTGATTGATTTCTCCTTGTAGCCATTCGCTGTCCGTTTCTTTGAAAAGCCGCTGCATATAATGGAGAATGCCTTCAAAGGGCTTGCCCCAGACCTCATCATTGGAACCATTGAAAATAATGTGCTTGAATTTCGCGGGCAGGTCTTTAAAAGGGGTGGTTTGATTGACCTGATATTCGGCGCCGATTTCGCGCATCACGGCGCGGTAATACATTAAATAATTTTTGTTTCCCCTCTTCCAAGGGGCAATCGCCTGAACCCAGGGTTTATTCACGTCGGGGATGAGCAAGCTGGGGTCGATCTCCATTTTGGTGCCTAGACCATTACACTCAGGACACGCGCCATAAGGCGAATTGAAAGAAAAAATGCGCGGCTCGATTTCCAGAAGATTTGTTCCGCAGTCGACACAGGCGTAACGTTCGCTGAAAGTTTTTTCCGGCTGCTGGCCATTATAATCAATGATCACAATCCCCTCGCCGATCTTCAGAGCGGTTTCCAGCGAATCCGTCAAGCGTTTCTTCACGGCGCTTTTGATCACCAATCGGTCCACTACGATTTCGATATGATGGATTTTGAATTTGTCAAAAGTGACTTTGTCGGCCACTTCGCGGATCACCCCGTCTGAACGGTAACGGGCAAAACCCGCTTTGGAGACTTGCTTGCCGATATCGCGGTATTCCCCTTTGCGTCCGCGGATCAGCGGCGAGAGAACATTGATCTTGGTCCCTTCCGGCACAGCCAGGATCTGACGTGTGATTTCTTCTACGGTTTGACGTTCAATCGGTTTACCGCACTTGTGGCAATAGGGTGTGCCGACGCGGGCGAACAACAGACGCAGATAATCGTAAATTTCCGTTTGGGTTGCGACGGTCGAGCGCGGATTGCGACTGGTGGTTTTCTGTTCGATGGAAATGGTCGGAGAAAGACCCGTAATATATTCAACATCTGGTTTTTGCAGTTGTTCCAAGAATTGCCGGGCGTAGGCCGATAAACTCTCGACATACCGGCGCTGGCCTTCGGCATAAATGGTGTCAAAGGCGAGCGACGATTTCCCCGACCCGCTTAAGCCGGTCACGACGGTAAATTTGTTGCGGGGGATCTTAACGTCGATGTTTTTAAGATTGTGTTCCCGGGCCTTGTGAACTGTGATGTAATCCGTATTCATAGCCCACAACTTTACGCCAATTTGTCTCTTACGTCAAGACCCTCGTCAGGCCCCAAAAACAATAAAATGGCCTTGCACGACACCCGTGTGCCCTACAAGGCCATTTTAGATTTCTGTGTTGACTACTTACGCTTTTTAGCGGTTTTTTTTGCTTTTTTCTTCTTTGCGCCACCGCGAACCATAGCGGCACAAGCGATGTCCCCGTCTTTGTCGACGAAATAAAGGAAGCCGGATTCTTTCTTAACGCCAGCTTTAGCAACCTTTTTAGGTTTACCGCCTTTTTTGTCACCGCGAGCCATCAAAGCTGCGGAAACGTCACCATTCTTGTCAACGAAATAAAGGTAACCCTTTTCTTTCTTGACGCCAACCTTAGCGACTTTTTTAGCCATAATGTTCACCTCCCTTCCTATACGATTTTGTTTTACCAAGGACTGTGAATGTCCTTAAGTTCCAATGCGTGACCCTGTACAAAAGTCTTTGAGTGTCCGGATGGCCGATAAAACCGCAAGCCAGCTGGTTTTGGGATTATCCGGACAAGTGACATTTTCCGTCCGGGTCATGATCCGGCCAAATTCTCCTTTGATTTCAATTTCGTGGGAATTGATTTTGTATTCGGGTGATGTGACGATACGGACACGGATCTTTTTGGGTGTTTGACTCGCAAAAGCTAATGTCGCGGCCACATTGATATTTTGTGGAAAATAACGGACGGCCTCACGAACACTGCCGTCAAAAAGAATGGTTTCACCTAACAAGGAGGATAAATAAATTTTATTTTTTTCAAGATAAGCGTTTTGGGTAAAGCCAGCAACGGGTTTGCGGGTCGTAAGAATAATCCTTTCAATATTGACAAGACTCACGGCTTTAAGAGCGTCGAGCCCCGCGATGGCTCCTGAGGGGACCAAAAGGTGGCATCTTTTTTTAACCGCGAGAGCAAAAATATCATCGCGACCGAGCAATTTGCCGACGCTCATGGCCAGAACGTGGCGGCGGGCGTTGATCGCCGCTTCAATGAATTGGGCCGTTTCTGTTGAATTGACGGCTTCAACCATAATGTCGCAAGTGCGAATCAATTCCGTCAAGGAGCGCTTTTTAAGTTCGCTCATTTTTAAAGTTTTTGCCAAAAAAATCATTTTGGCCGGATCGCAATCATAAAATCCGCTTAAGCGGCAACACCCACTCAATTCCTGCGTAATGCTTTTTGCAATCCGCGAGCCGATCGCCCCGCAACCCAAAATTCCAATACGTAATTTTTTAATAGCCAGAGGCATTAGGGATTCATTTCACAATTAAGCTGACATTGTCAATTAAGCGGGTCTTTTCCCACCGGACAGCGAGGGTGATAAGAACATGTCCTTGAACCGTCGTCAACGGTTCAAGGGTTTCTCCATCTACACAAGCCACATAATCAATCTCACCTTTACTGTGAGCCCGTATATTTTGTTCAATCAGAAAGCGGACTTTGACCGCATCCCGGAGTCCCCGCTTGATTTCAGTCTGCGCCAGTTGCAAAGAGCTAAAGAGGACAGTTGCATCTTTCCGATCAGCCGGTGACAAGTACTGATTTCGTGAGCTCATCGCTAATCCATCTGCTTCACGAACCGTCGGACAGATAACAATGCGCGTGGAAATATTCAAATCCGTAACCATTCGCTTTAGAATCATGCACTGTTGAGCATCTTTGGCGCCTAAATACATGGTGCTGGGAGTGATCAAGTTGAGCAATTTTGTTACCACCGTCATAACACCACGAAAATGTCCGGGACGTACGCGGCCCTCTAACATGTAACTCAGTTCAGTTGTTTCTACATATGTTGTAAATCCCGGCGGGTACATCAATTTTTCCGACGGATAAAAAATTATATCAACATTTTCTTTCTTTGCCAATAAAACATCTTTTTTTTTGTCTCGAGGGTATTTTGTAAAATCTTCATGGGGGCCGAATTGTGTAGGGTTGACAAAAATGCTAAGGACACTGATATCATTATCTTTTCTGGAACGGCGCAACAGTGAAGCATGGCCTTCATGCAATGCGCCCATCGTCGGGACAAAGCCGACGGATTTGTTTTTTTTGCGCGCGAGAGATAAAGCGTTATGCAGTTGGGGTATGGTGGTGGCGATTTTCATGACCGGATCAAAAAGTAGGGACAGACCCTACTTTTTGTATTTCCTTTAAGGGTTCGTGGACAAATTTTCTTTGATTGATTTGTGGATGCGGGATTTGTAATTTATCGTTTTTGATTTTCAAATTGCCGTAAAGCAGAATATCGATATCGATGGGACGCGGGCCATTGCGGAGACCTTTGACGCGCCCGATTTTTTGTTCGATCATTTTGATGTGTAAAAGAAGTTTTGTGGGAGTCAGTTTTGTTTCAGCGGCCATGACACCATTAAGAAAATGCGCCTGCGGTATTCCACCGATAGGTCTGGTTTCAATAGGTTTCGACACCACGGTGACTTTAATACCATTTTTATTTAATAGACCGATTGTGTCATTAATATTCTGACGGCGGTCCCCCATATTTGATCCGTAAGCTAAATAGACAGTAGGCATATTTTTAGGAATGTTGGGAAAGTTTTCTCCCCCCATCCTTTCATTATAAAATTTTCGTCAAGCGTTCAATGGCTTCGTTTAAACGATCTTTGGGCATGGTGATAGTCATGCGCACAAATCCTTCACCGGCTTCGCCAAAACCAATTCCCGGTGTGACCACGACATTGGCTTCTTGTAAAAACTTCGCGGCTGTTTCTATCGACGATGTATAACCTTTCGGCAGACGTGCCCAGATGTAAAACGCGGCTTTCGGCGGCGGGATCTTCCAGCCAACCCCGCGTAAACCGTTGATTAAAAGATCGCGCCGCTCCTGATACATCCGACGGAGATCTTCGATTTCTTCCGGATTCGTTCTTAAGGCGGTGACAGCGGCGACTTGTATGGCTTGAAAAATTCCAGAATCGAAATTCGATTTGACCTTGGCTAATGCGGCAATAAGTTTAGGATTTCCGCAGGCCCAGCCAATGCGCCAGCCGGTCATGTTGTACGTTTTAGAAAAGGAATGAAATTCAATGGCGATATCTTTAGCTCCTTCGACTTCGAGGATGCTTGGCGGTTTCTCGCCGTCAAAATAAATTTCGGAATACGCCATGTCCGAAACCAAGATGATTCCTTTATCTTTGGCGACAGCGACCAGTTCTTTATAAAATTCAAGATTTGCGGTCGCCGAGGTAGGATTATTAGGATAGTTAACCCACATCGCTTTAGCGTCTTTGATTTCCGCTAATTTTTTTAAATCAGGCAAAAAACCATGGCCTTCCTTCAGGGGAAGATTTTGAATTTTTCCACCGGCAAAAGCAATCGAGGCGCGGTAAGCGGGATAAGCTGGATCGGTCAAAATGACTTTGTCTTTGGGGTTGATGATTCCCAGCGGTAAATGCGCCAAGCCTTCTTTGGAACCAATCAGAGGATAAATTTCGTTGTCGGGATTGAGCTCAACGCCAAAACGCTTTTTAAACCAGCTAGCAATTTCCGTACGCAATAATGGCAAACCCGCATCAAAAGCGTAGCGGTGATTGGCTGGATCGGTCACGGCCTTTTGCATTGCGGTGATAATGTGCGGCAGCGTCGGAGTATCCGGATCGCCGACGCCTAAGTCAATAATATCGCGGCCTTCCGCGCGCGCTTGGCGCTTGGCTTTGTCGATTTCAACGAAAAGGTACGGCGGTAATTCTTTGAGGCGATCTGAAAATTCAATGTTGAATGCGGTTTCCACGGTCATATTTTCCTCATGTAAATTTACAATTTTATTATGGTGTTAAAGAAACCCTTTTTGCGGGTCCTGTCCCTGCGGCACCCTGCCGGCATCGCTTCGCTGCTGGCGGCAGGGAACCCGCCTACGGGCCACCCGCCTGAAGTGCCACGACAATTAGTGTAAATCCAAAACATCATGCATATTAAACAAACCCTTGCTTTTATTCTTTAAAAATTTTGCGGCGACGAGTGAACCTTTGGCAAAAATGTCGCGGCTTTTTGCGTGATGAAAAATGATAATGGTATCTTCCGGGCTCTCAAAAATAACTTTGTGGTCGCCGATGATCTCTCCTTCGCGGATCGATTCGATATCGCTGACTTTTTTCTTTGATGCGCTTTCGATAATTTCAGCGATTGTTTTGGCGGTCCCGGACGGCGCGTCTTTTTTGTGGATGTGATGCGCTTCCGACATATTAACGCCATAGGTGTCGGGTGTTTTCGCAGAGATCATTTCGGAGATTTTAAAAAAAACATTTACTCCGATAGACATATTAGAGGAAAACACAACTGGGATTTTGGCGGACGCTTTTTTTATTTCTTTTTTTTGGGTGTCGGTCAAGCCGGTTGTGCCGATGACCATGCCGACTTTGTGTTTGACGCAGGCTTTAAGATTGGCAATCGTCGCATCGGGAGTGGTAAATTCGATTAATACATCACAACTTTTTAGAGCATCATTACTCGGGCTGATCTTAATGCCGTCGACGGTGCCCGTTGCTCCCGGGCGTTCGAGCAAGGTTGCGACTTTGAATTTCTTGTCGGCGAGCGCCAGGGCAATAATGCGCTGTCCCATTCTTCCTAAAGAACCACTGACTGCTAAACGAATCATTTTCTGCTCCAAAGGTAAGTCGTGTTGCGGGTCCTGTCCCTGCGGCACCCTTCCGTCCTCGCAAGCTGCGGTCGGAAGGGAACCCGCCTACGGGCCACCCGCATAAGATTAGTTTTTTATTAACCCGTAATCTTTTAGGGTTTGTTTTAAAAACTCGTGATTGCTTTTTGACATTTCGCACAATGGTAAACGGATTTCCGGACCACACAATCCCATTAACGCCATCGCGGCTTTGACCGGAATGGGATTGGTTTCGACGAATAATGATTTAAGTAAAGGCAAAAGTTTGTAGTGCGCGTTTTGTGCTTCCGCCAATTTCCCTTCGTTAAAAGTCGAGATGATTTTTAAAATATCTTTGGGAACAATGTTAGCGGCCACCGAAATGACTCCGCTTCCGCCAATGGCAAGAATGGGAAGTAAAAGTGCATCATCGCCGGAAAGTAAAATAAAATTCTTAGGACAAAGCAGTTTGGTCATTTGCATCTGGTCAATTGAGCCGGAGGCTTCTTTGACCCCGACGATGTTTTTGCAATCTTGGGCCAAACGGGCGACGGTAGCCGGCTCAATGTTTACGGCGGTGCGGCCGGCAATGTTATAAAGAATAATGGGAAGATCCGAGCATTCGGAAACAGCTTTGAAATGCTGATAAAGGCCTTCTTGAGTTGGCTTATTGTAGTAAGGGCTGACCTGCAAAACTCCGTCGGCGCCCATTTTTTGGGCGTGTTGGGTTAAAGCCACAGCTTCCGCCGTTGAGTTGGATCCGGTTCCGGCAATGATCGGGACGCGACCTTTTGCGGTTTGGATACAGACATCGATCACATGTTCATGCTCTTGATTGTTTAGAGTCGGCGATTCTCCCGTTGTGCCGCAAGGGACGATGCCATTGGTGCCGCTCTTGATTTGGAACTCAACAAGCTTTTTTAAAGTCGGTTCATCGACTTTTCCATTTTTAAACGGTGTGGCAATCGCAACGATAGAGCCTTTAAACATTTCTTATATATCCTTTGTAGAAACGTTATAAAAAGTAATTTCCTTCAGCGATGAATTTGGCACTGCCCTTTAACCATACATTGGTGATTTTTTGCGCGGTGATGTCAAACGTCACTTCGAGGGTTTCTCCGCTTTGGGTCAAAACATTCATGACCGCTTTTTTCTGATCTCGTTGCAATGTTCCCGGATTAGTTTGTAAATACGAAACGATCGCGGCCGCGACACTCCCAGTTCCGCAGGCGCGGGTTTCTGCCTCGACGCCTCGTTCGTATGTGCGCACGGCAACGAGATTTTTGTCCATTTGCTCGACGAAATTGGCGTTGGTGCCGCGCGGGGCGAAGGCTTTGTGATAACGGATCATCGGGCCGATTGTATTCACATTGATCTTAGCTAAACCGTCAACATAAATGATGGTATGCGGCACACCGGTATCAATATAGTGAACATTGACTTTTCTTTCCGCAAGTTCCAGGGAAATAAGAGGACGGTAATCTGTCGGATCGCTCAAGCGCACGCACGCGATCTCACCTTTAGCTTCGCCTAAAATTTCACCGGCGAGCGTTTCGATAGAAAAAAATTCTTTCGTCGGTTTCTTGCGGTTGACAATGTAGGTCGCAAGGCAACGCGCGCCATTGCCGCACATTTCCGCTTCCGAACCGTCGGCATTGATAATGCGCATGCGGTAATCGGAGGTTTTAGATTTTTCTAAAACCAAAATCCCGTCGGCACCGATACCGTCGGAGCGATGACAGGCTTTCAAAGCAAGCTTTTTGTAATCGAAAGCTTTATTAGCTTCAATGACAAGAAAGTCATTGCCCGCGCCGACCATTTTTGTGAAGGGGATTGATTTTTTCATATTATTGGTGCGGAAAGGCGGGAACACCATCTTTGCTCAAACAGTCCTCGCGCGAGCCGCTTAATCAGAATTCAAAAGACTTTTGGGTAAGCGGCTCGGCTGCGGAACTCGCCAGATAGTGTCCCCGCCTTCCCGCTTTAATTTAAAAATTTTGGTACGGATTCTCCTCGGAGTAAATCATCGTACGTTTCACGTTTTTTCGTAATAGCAAATTTTTTGCCTTTGACGAGCACTTCTGGAACGCGACAACGGACATTGTAGTTGCTCGACATCACATAACCGTAAGCTCCCGCGCTCATGACGGCCAGGAGATCGCCTTTTTTTAAAGCTGGTAATTCCCGTGCTTTTCCTAAGAAATCCCCGCTTTCACAAATTGGCCCAACGACATCAACCTTGATCGTTTTTGCTTTTGACGTTTTTACCGGAACAATTTCATGATACGCATCATAAAGCGACGGTCGGATCAAATCATTCATCCCGCCATCGACAATCAAAAACTTTTTAAAGCCATTGTCTTTCAAATACAGAACCTTGGTGACAAATATCCCGGCATTCCCCACAATAAAACGTCCCGGCTCCATAACAATCTTTAAACCCGTCTTAAGCAAATACGGTAAAATCGCGTCGGCATAATGTTGGGCGGTCTGCGGGTTTTCATCCTTGTAAATAATTCCCATGCCTCCGCCGATGTCTAAGTATTCTATAACAATTCCCTCGCTGCGCAAGCTTTCTAAAAACTCAATGACCTTTTTAATTGCGCCGATAAACGGCGAGGCGGTGACAATCTGCGAGCCGATGTGAATATGCAGACCGTTAATTTTAATATTTTTATACTTGCGCTGTTCCTTTAAAATTTTTCTCGTTGACGTTAAATCGATGCCAAATTTATTTTTCAGTGTGCCCGTCGTAATATGATTGTGTGTGGCCGCCGCAACATCGGGATTAATCCGCAACGCGACCGGAGCGATCTTCCCCATCTTTTTGGCGATGCGATTGATTTCTTCTAATTCCGGAACCGACTCCACATTGAAAAAAAGAATCCCCGCTTTAATGGCGACCTTGATTTCTTCTTCGGTTTTGCCAACGGAGGCGAAAACAATCTTTTTGGGATCAGCGCCAATCATGCGCGCTTTTTTTAATTCACCCATCGAAACGATGTCAAAACCCGCGCCATAATTAGCCAAAGTTTTTAAAACACCCAAGTTGCCGTTTGATTTCATGGCGAAACAGACCGTGGGATTGACGGGAGCAAAAGCTTTTTGGATTTTTGTCAAATGATCAACAAGCGTATTGTGGCTGTAAAGATAAAACGGTGTGCCGACAGCTTTAGCGACGTCAGCGACTTTTATGTTTTCACAGTAAAGTTCATTATTTCTAAATTTGAAATCATGCACAGCTTGCTACCTCATATGTTGTTTGGCGGGCCTGTCTGTGCCTTCGTCATTTTTGTCCTCGGCGTCACCCATCCCCCCGTGGGGAACCCCTGCCGCCTGCGGGCAAAAACGACTTCAGGCACAGCCACCCGCTTATTTAAGGATTATTTCCTAATCGATTTTTTCGACTGAACAGAAGTTTTTGGATTAATAATGTGCTTTATTATTTTCGCATTAAGTTTAGGATGAAATTTTCTTAATTCCGCATCACTCATCGCTTTGATCTCGACATTATTATGCAATTTGTGTTGGATCAAATGTCCCACGATTTTGTGAGCTTCCTTAAAGGCCACCCCGTTTTGCACAAGATAATCCGAAATGTCCGTCGCGTAAAGCGATTCATCTTCAAGTTGCTTAGCAATATTATCTCTTTTAAAAGTTACATTTTTAAAAAGTTCCGTTAAAACCGCAAGTTCTTTTTGCACAATCTCAAAAGAATCAAACAGTGGTTCCTTGTCCAATTGCATATCACGATTATAAGATAGCGGCAGACCTTTCATCATGACGAGGACATTGATGAGATTGCTATACAGGCGTCCGGTGTTGCCGCGGACCAATTCCAACACGTCGGGATTCTTCTTCTGTGGCATAAGCGAACTGCCGGTGCAAAAGGCATCGTCGATGTCGATAAAATCAAATTCCTTGCTTGCCCAGAGGATCATGTCCTCCGCGAGTCGGGAAAGATGCATCGCTGTCGTCGCTAAAGCATTCAAACTCTCGATGACAAAATCCCGGTCGCTGACCGCATCTAGAGAGTTGCGTGTGGATTCAATAGTGTGCATCTGGATTTTGTATTTCTTTAAATTGTAATTCGCAGCGGGAATCATGGTCCCTGCCAATGCGCCGGCCCCAAGGGTCAGGCGAATATTTTTTGCGGCATTATAAAGACGAACGTGGTCGCGGTTAAACATTTCAACATAAGCCCCCCAATATTGGTAAAGACTCACGGGAATTGCATGCTGCAAATGCGTAAACCCGGGGATCACCACATTACGGTTCTTGGATGACAGGTTTCCTAATATGATCGTTAAATCATCGATAAGCTTTTGCGTAATGAAAAGATTGTCAATGGTGTAGGCCTTAACGTCAAAAGCCACTTGATCATTGCGCGACCGGCAGGTATGAAGTTTCAATCCCGCCTTCCCTGCTTTTAAATCAACCAGATGCTGAATATAGGAATGGATGTCTTCGAATGACGGATCAATTTTAAACGTCCCTGACTCAATGGTTTTTAAAATGGAGTTCAAGGCCTTTTTTATTTTAGAATGTTCGGAAGTATTCAGCAGTTTTGCTTTTTTCAAAACATCAATGTGCGCCATTGAGCCGATCACATCATATTTGGCCAGCTTGTAGTCAAAGTGGATCGAATTCGTAAACTCTTCGACGAGTTTATGAGTGCCTTTGCTGAATCGTCCGCCCCAGAGTTTTGTCATAATATTTGGATCCTCACAATGTCATCCCCGCGAAAGCGGGGATCCATTTTTCTGCGGTGGTAAATGGATTCCCGCTCTAGCGGCCTGTGAACCGCAGGCGGGAATGACAGTTCTTTAAGAAATTACGCGTATGGCATCGCCCATAATTTTAAAAATCCCTCGGCCATTTTTTGGTCGAACTGGTCTTCGGCGCCATAGGTTGCTAACTTCAGCTTGTAGCGTGAGAATTTTGATTTGCGTCCTACGACAATGCAATTGCCTTTGTAAAGTTTTAAGCGAACCGTGCCCGTCACGTTTTTTTGCGTTTCGTTGACATAGGCATCCAGTTGTTTTTTAAGTGGTGTTTCCCATAAACCGTTGTAAATCATTTGCGCATATTTGGGCGCAATCAATTGCTTGTAATGGCTGGTTTCGCGATCTAAAATGAGCGATTCTAATTCGAGATGAGCCAGATATAAAATTAATCCGGCTGGATTCTCATAAATTTCGCGGGATTTGATTCCGACGAGCCGGTTTTCGATGGCATCGACCCGTCCGACACCATTCTTCCCACCGATAGCGTTGAGTTCTTTAATCAAATCGAGCGGTTCATAAACTTTTCCGTTAACCGCAACTGGAGTTCCGTCTTTAAAATCAATCTCGATATACGTCGGCGTGTTTGGCGCTTTTTCCGGGCTAACGGTAAAATGATAAATGTCTTCCGGCGGTTCGGCCCAGGGATCTTCCAAAACACCGCATTCGATACTGCGGCCGTAAAGGTTAATGTCAATCGAGTACGGACTTTTCTTCGTCACGTTGACGGGAATCTTATGCTTCTTGGCGTAATCAATTTCTTCATCTCGGGTCTTAAATTCCCAAACGCGAACCGGGGCAATATGTTCAAGGCTTGGATCAAGTAAACGAATCGTCGTCTCAAAACGAACTTGGTCATTGCCTTTTCCGGTGCAACCGTGGGCAACCGCAGTGGCTTTTTCTTTATGCGCAATTAACACTTGATGCTTGGCAATCAAAGGACGAGACAATGCGGTGGCTAGTAAATATTTATTCTCATACATCGCATTGGCGCGGATCGCGGGGAACACATAATCTTTGACAAATTCTTTTTGCAAATTTAAAACATGGACCTTGCTCGCGCCGGTTTTAAGTGCGCGCTCTTTGATCACATCGAAATCTTCACCTTGCCCGACGTCGGCGATCATCGCCACAACATCGTAACCTTTATCCTGCAACCATTTAATCGCGCAAGACGTGTCTAACCCACCCGAATACGCTAAAACAACCTTTTTCATTTCCTTCCCTTTCCTAATAAATGCAAGAGGATCGCTTTTTGTACATGCAGCCGATTTTCTGCCTGGTCAAAGATCACGGAATGAGGCCCGTCGATAATTTCATCGGTCACTTCTTGCCCGCGGTGCGCCGGTAAACAGTGCATGAAAATATATTTTTTGTCGGCCAGTTTTGTGATTTCAAGATTGATCTGATAATTTTCAAAAGTTTTTAAGCGTTTTTTCGCTTCTTCTTCCTGCCCCATACTGATCCAGGTGTCGGCATAAATGACTTTGGCACCTTTGACGGCTTTGAATGAATCTGTCGTTAACACGATTTGGGCGTTGGTGTGCTGCGCAAGTTCATGAGCGGCATCAGTAACAATATTAAGCGGCGCAAAGCCTTTGGGATGCGCGACGGTCAAATGGACCCCGAGCTTGGCGCTGATGATCATAAGCGAATGGCAAACATTGTTTCCATCACCGATATAGGCCATTTTTATTCCTTGGAGTTTTCCAAAGTGTTCCTTGATTGTCAGCATATCGGCCATGGCCTGACAAGGATGCGAAAGATCGGTCAAGCCGTTGATCACGGGAACAGTGGCGAATTTCGCCAGCTCAACAACATCTTGATGCGAAAAAGTGCGAGCGACAATGCCGTCTAAATAGCGCGACAAGGTGTGCGCCACATCCGATGTGGTTTCGCGTTTTCCTAAATTGATTTCTTCCGGGCCGAGATAAATGCAATTGCCGCCGAGCTGGTGAATGCCGACTTCAAAAGAAACGCGGGTGCGATTTGATGGCTTTTGAAAAATCAAACCAATGGTCTTCCCTTTCAAATCATTGGTGATGCGGCTTTTCGCTTTTTTAAGACGTCCGGCATTGTCCAGCAGTTTAGCAAGTTCGTCGTTGGTATAACTTTTTAAGCTGATGAAATCTTTTTTCATGATGAGGTCAAGATGGTTTCGAATGCACTTTTTAAGATGCGAATCGCTTTGTCGATTTGTTTTTTATTGACGGTTAAAGCCGGCATGATGCGCAGGATTCTTCCTTGGGTGCAATTGATGATCAGGCCATTTTTTAAACATTCTTCAACGATTGCTTTTCCCTCGAGGGAAAGCTCGACACCGATCATCAATCCTAGTCCACGAATTTCGAGAATGCAATTAAATTTTTGTTTCAATTCCGTGAGTTTCTCGACTAGATAAGCGCCCATCACTTTGGCATTTTTAAGCATGCCGTCGCTTTTGATCGCTTTAAAAACCCCGAGGCTTGCTTTGCAAATGACCGGGCTTCCGCCGAATGTTGAAGCGTGCATTCCCGGTTTTAAAACTCCGGTCAACTTATCTTTCACGACGAGGGCACCTATTGGTAAACCGCCGCCGAGCGATTTTGCCAATGTCATCAAGTCCGGCGTAACTCCGTAATGTATGAAAGCAAACATCTCGCCGGTGCGGCCCATTCCGGTTTGGACTTCATCAAAAATGAGGAGAATATCTTTCTCGTCGCAAATTTTACGGATCGTTTGAATATACTCTTTGGAAGCGATATTAATTCCGCCTTCACCCTGAACAGGCTCGAGCATAATTGCGATCGTTTTATCAGTAATTGCCTTTTTTAAAGCGTTTAGATCATTGAATGGAATGTGTTTAAATCCCGGAACGAGCGGCGCAAAACCTTCTTGATATTTCGGTTGGCCCGTTGCGCTGATCGCACCCATGGTGCGGCCGTGAAACGAATTGAGCATCGTGATGATCTCAAAACGTTCGCCTTTACCGTAAGCATGTGCTAATTTGATCGCTCCTTCAGTAGCTTCCGCCCCGCTGTTGCAAAAGAACACTTTTCCCGGGAACGCGTTAGCGATGATCTCCTTGGACAGTTTGGCTTGATGCAAATGATAAACATTGTTGGGAACAAAAATCAGTTTGCCGATCTGATCGCGGACGCCGGCCATCACTTTAGGATGACAATGCCCGACGTTATTAACCCCCCAGCCCGGGAAAAAATCGAGATAGGTTTTGCCATCGATATCTGTCAGGATCGACCCTTTGCCCTTTATAAAAATATAAGGCTGACGGGTGTATGTCCCGAGGATATATGTGTCGTAATTATCGAAAACGTCTTGTTTTTTCATAGTTTTAAAAACCGGGACACATTGACTTTTCTGAGAAAACCCAATGTGTCCCACTTATTTCACTTATTTACCTCATCCTTAGAAAACTCAATGTGTCCCACTTATTTCACTATCTTCTTCTATTTCAGAAGAGATAACATTTTTATTATACTGATCTCCCGAGATGGACCACAAATATTCAACAAAGTTTTTAACATTTTCTTTGGTCATAGGCTTTAATTTAAAATACCCTAAATCCTCAAAAGACTCATTCCCCCAAGGAGTTTGTAGCGATAATAAGCCCGAAACATAAAATCGAGACAAAATAATTTTATTGACGTTGCGTAGTTCATCAGGGGCTAATGTACCGTTTTCGAGGTATTTATCAATAGTCTTTGTAATTAGTGGATTAGGTCTCTCGGGATCTTTTTCTGTAAAAAAGAATTTTATTAATGTGTCTTCATCCAATAATTGATCCAGAGATTCCCTTGCAATCCCATAATCCTTAACCGGGATACCCCTTGTCTTTAGCTTTTCTAACACACAGTCTGCAGTGTCAGTCCGGAAATAATACCTCCGCTCATGCACCCAAGGGGCTTCAAAATCATCAGGGCATCGGTTGTCCAGACACTTCTGATAATACGCTGATTTATGAATTCGATAACGATAGTTGTAGTAGCCCGAATTCCTACTTAGAAAATGATTCTCCCCTCGAGTCCTCGACGAGTAAAATTTTTCACCCATTGGGTGAAGGGCTGCTCGTCGATAAACGGTTTCTAAGTAGGAATCAGGGTAGTAGTATCCGTTTGAACAAGCAAGTTTCGCCCCGGTTCCCTTTCCCTGAAATTCATAAAACTTATCTTTTTCAGTAAATTCAAAAGATTTGGCTTCACTGAAACTATTATTTATAAATTGATTAAACAGCTCGAGGGCTTCATTCTTGTTGTTGGCAGACTTTTTAAAGTAAAAAACATTATCATTATTACGATACTCGTAATAAAAACCTGGCGGGCACATGAATTTCTCAGACACAACGAGCTTTTCCAGATCTAATACCGATGACACTTTCATCAGCTCGGAGAGCGGGATCTTGATAGAACTAGGAGGCGGGACCTGGGGGGCTCGATTCGAAGCGACTTTAACTTCTTGTGGTTTGCTCCTTTGAATATCATGCATGAGCCTTGTGGGATCACCAAGTCTATGTTGTCCGAGTGCGCCAAAAGCATGAACAAGTCGCGGTATCATGGCTTGCGGTTTGAGGATTAGAATCACAATGACGACAAGAATAATAAAAATAAACTGCCCGGCAGAGCATCGCGTGTTTAATATCTTTTGTAACTGAAGAAAGAATTTTTTTATCATATTCCCTTCTTGAGAATTGTCCGCCATCAACTGGGTTGTTATTCACTAGAAAACTCAATGTGTCCCACTTATTTCACTAAATTGAAAGTTTGGGTATTGAGATCAATGTCGCCATTTTCATTAACAGAGAAAATTTCCACCATATTAAAATTTGCAAAGACCCATTTCTTTCCCGAAGGCGAAAGGGCCGCTTTCGCGGTTATGTCAGGCATCGGCAATTGGTCTTGAGGAAAAATTCTCCCTAAAGATTTTCGGTTCTTATTTTTGAGATTAACGAACTCCGCCTGACGGCCCTGGATATTCAGATCCAATGCCCAGGGGCTGCCATAGGCCTTCAGAGGAATTTGTGAACCATACGAGCAGCCAGAGGATAGCCACGCCCTCCGATCGTAATGGAATTGTAAATCCTCAACCGGCTCATGCGGGGCATCCATTTTATAAGCCGCTAAATCCCAGCCGTCCTTCTTGTCTTCAGTGACAAAATAAATTTTTTGGACCGGATCAACAGCTTTAATGTACAAGTGTGTTTTGGCGGCGGATATTTCTTGAGTGAGCGTGTTAATCCGGTATATCACACGATTAGCCAATACCGTCAATTCATGCGACCCCGCATCCGACGTTAAATATTGGGGCGCGGTAAAATCCTTCTCCATTTTCTTATATTCCCCGGTCTCCACATTCAGCAAAAAATATTGTGAATAGTCGCATTGCACAAGAGCGACCTTCCTGTCCGCTGACCAAATCGTCGTATCCCGATAAGTAGCCCCCTGAAATTCCCAGGAAAAATTCCACAACTTTTCTTTTGTTTTGAAATCATAGAGGAAAACTTCGTGCTGGTAGTGGTCGTACGCAACCACCCGCTTGGATGGCGAAGCAAAACCTATAACATCAAAAGATTTATAGTCTGTTTTCGTGATTGACCCGTCGGATGTTTGCACAAAAGCGTCATTAAAAAAGAAATCTCCCTCGGGAGAAAGAAAATCCTCGCTGAAGTTCCACCGGTTAAGCGGAAACTTTTTTATATCTTTTGATTTTAAATCCAACAGAAATAAAAAACCGCCCGACGCTGACATCCATACCTTGGCATTGTCATTTGTGAACGTGATGAATTTGATGCCCTGGCTTTTAGCTAACTCTTGGCACCCACGGTGTTTCTTCATAGTACTGTCCTGGTATTTCTTTTCCTTTGCCGTGTGCATCAAAACAAGTTGTTTCTCAAAAATCCTGTCAAAACTCGCCCCAAAAACAAATAAACAAAGAACAAGCCATGGCCTAAAATCCCAGCCTTTAAAATCAGGCTTGGGGTCCACAAAACTGCGTTTGTTAAAATAAGCGGCTGCTTTTTCTGATTTGAGCAGAGACATCGCGATACTAAGAAAGATACAGAGAAGGATGTAACACCCTATGTATAATAAGACTAACAATACTCCGGCGCCAGCAGCCATTAGTAAACCCCTAATCTGAAAGTCTAATGATGATTTCGACCAGCCATGGACCCAGGATACCGAACATACAAAATCCAAGGGCCGCCACCCGGCTCCAGGATTTCCTGAGGAAAAGGCCGATCCCTGTCCCCAGCGTGAGAAGAGAGCAAATCAATAACGAAAAATGAAAACTTCCCAAGGGGTCGTCGTGCCGACCACCATCAATGAAAGGAATGAAATTAGGATAATAGTTGAGAATCGCTTTGGAGGCGGGATAATTTCCAAAAATAAGAAAATTATAATAAAGGCCGACGGCTCCGACAGCGATCAGCAAAAGACTGAAAATTTTAAAGAAAATATTCATGGTGACAGTACTTTGTTAAAAAATATTTTTTCTACACTTATTTTCAAAACTGTTTTTACATAAAATTTGCGACTCCATAACTTACGTAATTTCAATGCGTTGTATCAAAATATTCTGCTTTTTTATTGATTTCTCGTCGTAAACTCTACTACTCTAAACACATACAAACCTTCCATAACCACGACCTAAGGAGCAACGCATTATGACCTATTTTAACGGTTCCTTGCGTTTCATCAAAAAACCGGGACACATTAACTTTTCCTGGGGCGACCATTCGGTTTGGGTTTAAGGTCGTCAATTTTAGCCCCTATTTTCTCAGCCAATACGATAAGGAAACGGTCATCTCCCAAGGGTAACCCGTTTACGTTGCGTGTTCGAATGTCCCTTAATATATCCGTTTCCTCAAGCGAGATCAAATATTTTCTCCAGTCATCTACTTGCGAAATGACCGGACAATCTGACAGCAATGTATCATTGACGCCGTTGACATGTTGCCGGGCACTGGACCATTTATAATCTTCGGCTTTCTTGACAATCTTAGCTCGTACCGGATTGTTTTCAACATAACGTAAAGCTCTCAAAAGATAAAGGTCATCCATAACAAAGCTGCTAAATCGCCCCTGCCATAAATAACCTTTCCAGCAATAGCGGGTATTAATATGGCAAGTAAAACGGCGATTGGTTTCTGCGACCGCTTTGGCTAAGCTTTTTTCTGTTGGGGGGACCAAAATCAAATGGACATGGTTATCCATTAAACAATACCCCCAGACTTGCACCTGATGTTTATCCACTTGTTCTTTGAGTAATTTAAGATAAAGTATTTTGTCGCCGGGGTAAAAAAAGACCTGCTGACGGCGATTCCCCCGCTGAATGACGTGATGTGGTTTTTCAGGAACGACAATGCGAAACTTTCTTGGCATACACCCTCCATGTTTTGCCTGAGGGGTGTCGGCGTTGATTGTTTTAAAAAGTCAATGTGTCCCGGTTTTCTAATCAGCTAAAATCTGTGTCCCGATCCCTTTGTCAGTAAAAATCTCAAGCAATAACGCGTGACGCAAACGTGCGTCGATAATGTGCGCTTTTTTGACCCCGCCGGATAAAACGCCGGTACAGGAGCGCACCTTGGGAATCATTCCTCCGGCGATCACGCCTTTTTCAATCAGGTCTTCCGTTTGTTTGACCGTTAAGCTGGAAATTAAAGATTCCCGGTCTTCGGGATCGCGCAACACTCCGGGGACGTCGGTTAAAAGAACAATTTTTTCAGCTTGTAAAGAAGCGGCAATGGCCCCCGCCACTTCATCGGCATTAACGTTGTGGGGCTGTTTTTCTAAACTGATTCCCATCGGAGAAACAACCGTAATATGGCCTTCCCGTAAATGCTTTTCAATAGCTTCCTTTTCGACATTTGTAATGGTCCCGACAAAGCCAAGATCACGTGATGATTGTTTTTTTTCGACGAAAATAATGTTCTCGTGGCCCTTTAATCCCGTGACATCGCCTTTCAAACTTTTAATCTCATCGACGATCTGGTTGTTGAGTTTCTCAAGTTCTTCCCCCACAACTTTTAAAGTTTGTGAATCTGTGACGCGGATTCCTTCGTGAAAGATCGTTTCGCCGCCAATTTCTTTGATTCGTTTGCTGATATGCGGTCCGCCGCCGTGAACGATGATCGCACGAATGCCCACATAACTTAAGAAAACAATGTCTTCCAAAACATTTTTACGGATTGTGGGATCATCGAGAATGCTCCCCCCGTATTTGATGACAAAAACTTTTCGCCGGAAAGCGTGAATGTAGGGAATCGCTTCAACAAGAATGTTGGCCTTTTCGATGATGTTTTGCATGGTCAGGTGTACTTTGCATTAATGGCCACATATTCCGGCGAGAGATCGGATGTGTAAACAATGGCTTGGTCTTGACCCAGTTTCAAAAAAACGTTTATTTTGATATGTTTTTTTGCAAAGGAGCTAAAGGTAATTTTAATGTCGTTCTCGGTCACCCCCAGATTGAGGGCCCCGACCGCGGCCGCGACCCGTCCCCAATTGGGATTGCTCCCGTAAGCCGCGGTCTTGACAAGATTGGAATTGGCAATGGCCAAAGCGATAGTTTTGGCTTGGTGATAATTCTTTCCGCCGTCGACCTTGATTTCAATAAACTTGGTCGCCCCTTCCCCGTCTAAAATAATTTTTTTAGCCAGGTCGGTACAGACAAAGGTCAATGCGTCGACAAATTTTTTATAATCGGCGTTGGGTGAGGAAATGATTTTATGACCCGCTAAGCCATTGGCCATGACCGTTACCATGTCATTGGTGCTCATGCATCCGTCGACGGTGATGCAATTGAAGGAACGGTCGGTCGCATAAACTAAGGCTTGTTTAAGCATTGTTTTGTCAATGGCTGCATCGGTCGTAATAAAGCATAACATCGTGGCCATGTCCGGCTGGATCATGCCCGAGCCTTTGGCGCATCCACCGATGACAACTTTTTTTGTGCCTAAGGTGATTTCGACAGCGATTTCTTTGCGGGTCAAATCGGTCGTCATGATTCCTAAGGCTGCTAAATGTCCTTTGTCGGCCTCCAACCCTCCGACGAGGGCCGGGGCGGCATTTTTAATTTTCTTAAACGAAAGCTGCTGGCCGATGATTCCCGTGGAGGCGACAATCACATGCTGTTCTTTGATGGCTAAAAGTTTTCCGATCAGTTTGGCCGTATTTTCCGCAACGGCGTAGCCTTTCTTTCCGGTAAAGCAGTTGGCATTGCCGCTGTTACAAACCATCGCTTGCGCTTCATTGTTTTTTAAATATTTTTCCGCCAAGACTAAAGGTGCGGCTTTGACGGAATTTTTTGTATACACGCCTGCCGTGGGACAAGGTATCTCGGAAACGATCAGCGAAAAATCGGTTTTTCCCGATTTTTTAATGCCGGCGGAAATCCCATTGGCAATGAATCCCGTGGCAGAAGTGACCGAGCCATCAGCAAGGATTTTCATAGCAGTCCCTCGGTTTCATGATATCCACACATGATATTCATATTTTGTACGGCTTGACCCGCCGCCCCTTTGATGAGATTATCGATCACACTGGTTACGACGACCAGATTTCCGGCTTCATTGACCGCGACGCCGATGTCGCAAAAATTAGTATGGATGACATCCTTTAATTCCGGCTGAAGGCCCGGGTGCCGGACGCGGACAAACGGTTCGGTTTTATAAAATTTGGCATAGAGCGAATGGATTTTATTAAGTGTGGTCTTGGTGTTGAGTTGAATATAAATCGTTTCTAAAATTCCCTTGTTGATCGGCAAAAGATGAGCGATGAAGGTCAGCGCCAGTTTTTTTCCGGCGGTGTGCTTAAGGTAAGCTTCGATTTCTGGGCTATGCTGGTGGGTCAGAACTTTATAAGCTTTGAAGTTGTCATTGACCTCGCAAAACATCAGATTGGCTGTTGTTTTTTTCCCTGCGCCACTAACACCGGATTTCGCATCGATGATGATGGAGGCAATGTCTTGGCTCATGGCGGTGCCGATGGGCAAAAGACCTAAAAGACCAGCGGTGGGATAACATCCCGGATTAGAAAGGAGCTGTGCCTTTTTAATTTTTTCGCGATAGAGCTCGGGCAATCCGTACACGGCTGTCCTTAAATTTTCAGCGTCCGTGTGCTTGTGGCCATACCACTTTTCATAATTCCCAGGCTGTTTTAAACGATAATCACCGCTTAAGTCAATGACACGCTTCCCGGCCTTAAGAAGTTTAGGCGTAAGGACCATTGATGATGTATGGGGAACGGCCAAAAAAACTATATCGCATTGATCGATAATTTTTTGTACGTTTATTTTTTCGCAAGTCAGGTGAGTCCGTCCGGTCAGTTGGGGCCAGATTTCGTCGATGGGCCCGTGAGTCGTGTGCGCCGCAAGATGAGTCAGCCGGACTTGGGGATGCTTCAAAAGAATTTCTAAAACAGCAAGGCCGGTATAACCACTGACTCCGACGATTCCAGCCCGTACCATATTATTTTTCATAGTGTTAAAATCTTTCGGTGTGGAAAATATGGGTTAATATAAATTAAAAAACCTATCTCGTCAACTCTTTTATCGAGGAGCAAGATAGGTTTTTTATAAAACTTGGAAATTTTTTGATATTAACGCTTAACCCATTGGAATTTCTTCCGTGCTCCTTTTTGACCAGGTTTTTTTCTTTCCTTCATTCTGGGATCGCGGCGTAAACAATCCCCTTTGCGCAAAGCAGGTTTGGAGGCGTCGTCAAAGTAAACTAAAGCGCGGGAAAGGCCTAGGCGCATGGCGCCAGCTTGTCCCGACATCCCACCGCCGTTACAGCTGGCGGTGATATCGAATTTATTTTCAATATTGGTCATTTTGAAAGGATCCATAATGCTGATCCGGTCGGTCTCGCGAACGAAGTATTGTTCAAAAGGGCGTTTATTGACCGTCACTTTACCCGTTCCCGGCGTTAAATTAACCCGGGCGATGGAACATTTGCGACGACCTGTTGCAGAGTACTTGACAATTTCAACCATTTTAATTATTCCTTTTAAATTTAGATTGTAACTGCGATCGGGCTTTGAGCCTGATGGGGGTGCTTGTCACCGGCGTAAATGCGAAGACGGCGTCGGGTAGAATTTCCCAGAGGTCCTTTGGAAATCATGCTGTCTACAGCCAAACGCATGGCTTCCGTCGGGGCCTTTTTAAGCATATCGCCTAAGGCCACGCGGCGTTGCCCGCCCGGATAACCGGAATAACGCTGATAGACTTTATCGGTCAATTTTTTACCCGTGACCTTGATTTTTTCCGCATTGATAATGACAACCAAATCCCCGCTGTCAAAATGAGTGGTGAAATCCCGGCGATGCTTGCCGCGCAAATAATGCGCAGCTTTGGCCGCTACACGTCCAAGAATTTTATCCGCGGCATCAATGATATAGCATTTTTTTTCGGCTTTTTGTACGTCGGGTAAAAAAGTCTTTGCAACTTTCATAGTTTCTTCCATTCCATAGGTGGTTCAAAAGTTTAGAAAATATAGCATCCAGACTATATCTTGTCAATACATTTTTCAATAAGATCAGATCAGTTCAGTATTTGACGCTGATCAGGGTCAGGCCTTTTGCGGGAGCGGTAATACCGGCGGCGATGCGGGATTGGGCTTTGAGGATCTTTTTGACGCTTCCAGCGGGAAGCTGTCCGGTCCCCACGTCTACGAGTGTGCCGACGATGTTACGGACCATTTTATAGAGAAAACCATTGCCGGTGATTTCAAAAGTAAGGATGTCATTTTTTTTGCGAATATTAAGCCTGGCAATTTTTCGTATGGTATTTTTATCCGTATGGCCAGAATCGGTCGCGGTAAAAGAGCGGAAATCGTGTTGGCCCACGAAAGCTTTTGCTTCGCTACGCATCAGGGGAACATTGATTTTATACGGGACATGCCAGACAAATTCATTGTCCAGAGCGGGTCGAGTTTGTCGATTCAAGATTGTGTAGCGATAGGTCTTTTGTTTAGCGTTGAATTGACTGTGAAAGACAATGGAAACACTTTCGGCCGAAAGGATGGTAATGTCTTCTGGAAGATTGCCGTTTAAAGCGCGGACAATTTCTTCTGGTTTCATTAAGGAATGGATTTTAAAATTTGCGACTTGACCGAGGGCGTGGACACCCGCGTCGGTGCGACCTGAGCCTTGAATGCGAATATTTTTTTTAAAAATTTTTTTGAGGGCCCTTTCAATCTCGCCTTGGACCGTTCGCTTATCGGGCTGTAATTGCCAGCCCGATAAATGCGTCCCTTTATATTCAAGGATGAGTTTGATATTGCGCATGTCATTAGACAAGCGCAAGATTGATCAATTCTTCCGCAATTTGCACCGCATTGGACGCGGCACCCTTGCGTAAGTTATCAGCAACGACCCAAAGCCAAAGGCCTTTAGAATTGTGAGGATCTTTACGAATACGGCCGACAAAAACTTCGTCCTTGCCCTCACACTCAATCGGCATGGGATAAGCAGAAGTTTTTAGATCGTCAATGACCACAATTCCCGGCGCCTTGGTTAAGGCGGCTCTCACTTTTTTAATGTCGAGCGCTTTTGTCGTTTCCAGATAAATGGATTCGCAGTGTCCGGTTTTTACGCCGACGCGGACAGTTGTTGCGGAAACCTGGATTTTTTCATCATGCATAATTTTCTGTGTTTCCAAAATCATTTTCCATTCTTCCGTCGTAAAATCGTTTTCTGCAAAAGAACCGATATGCGGAAAAATATTGAAAGCAATCCGTTTTGACAAAGCTTGCGGGCGGGCTGTTTTTCCATCCAGCACGTCCTTGGTTTGGGCATAAAGTTCATCCACCGCCTTGCTGCCGGCACCAGACGCGGCTTGATAGGTCGAAACGATCACACGCTTGATTTTAGACATTTTGTGAATCGGGGCCAAGGCTACCACCATCTGGATTGTTGAGCAATTCGGGTTGGCGATGATCCCACGTCCTTTTACGGCCATTTTAACATCCTTGCCGTTGACCTCGGGGACGACCAGCGGAACATTTTTTTCCATACGGAAATCTGCCCCATTGTCTATGACGATACATCCTCGCTTAACGGCTTCTTGTGCAAAGGTAAGTGCCGCGCCTTTCTCGCCTTCTGTTCCGGCAAAAAGCGCGATTTTTATTCCTTCAAAACTTTGCGGCGTGATCGGCTCGACATGATAAATCTGTCCATCAACAGTGATATCGCGATTGCTGCGGGCTAATACTTTGAGTTGGCCGACGGGAAAATTTCTCTGGCGCAACACGCGCAACATTTCAATGCCGACGGCCCCGGCGCCGACTACGGCTATGTTGTATCTTTTCATTCTCTCAGTCCTCTTCTAATATTTTTGCTTTATTATAATTCTTTAACCACAAGATCGCCGACTTCGGTTGTTGAATATCCCATTTTGCCGGCGGCTAAATCTTGGAGCTTTGTGCGTAAAACAACTTTGATTGAATTTTCGATCGCATTTGCGGCATCTGCTTCGCCTAATTGTCGCATCATCATTGCAGCGGCGGCAATGGCTGCCAAAGGATTGATCACATTTTTTCCTGTATATTTGGGGGCTGATCCTCCAATGGGTTCAAACATAGACACACCCTTGGGGTTGATGTTTCCTCCGGCAGCAATGCCCATCCCACCCTGGATCATCGCCCCTAAATCGGTGATAATATCGCCGAACATATTATCGGTCACGATAACGTCGAACCATTCCGGGTTTTTGACAAACCACATGGTCGTGGCATCAACATGCGCATAGTCGGTCGTGACGTCGGAGTATTCTTTAGCCACTTCATTGAATGTTCTTTCCCAAAGATCCCAAGCAAATGTCAGAACATTGGTCTTTCCGCACATGGTTAGCTTCTTTTTCTTTCCATATTTGCGGGTGTATTCAAAGGCATAACGGATGCAGCGTTCAACGCCTTTGCGAGTGTTGTGAGAAATTTGGATGGCGATTTCATCCGGGGTTCCCTTCTTCTGAAATTCGCCGAGACCTTTATAAAGCCCTTCGGAATTTTCGCGGATGACAGTAAAATTAATGTCAGCGGGTTTTTTATCTTTCAAGGGACAAAATCTTTCATCATAAAGTTCGACGGGACGAAGATTAATATATTGGTCAAGATCAAAACGTAAGCGCAGTAAAATTCCCTTTTCCAAAATTCCCGGTTTTACATCGGGATGGCCGATGGCGCCAAGATAAATCGAGTCGAAAGTTTTTAATTCTGAAATGGCGGATTCCGGTAGAACTTCCCGGGTGCGAAGGTAACGTTCCCCGCCAAAGTCGTATTCATGGGTTTGAAATTTGAAAGCAAATTTTTGGGAAGCAGCGGCAAGAACTTTTAATCCTTCTTTTACGACTTCCGGGCCTGTTCCGTCGCCGCCAATGACTGCGATTTTATAGTTCTTCATACGTCTTCCTTTTTTGATGAATTCGGAAATTTAGAAAATGTAGTATATCACAAATCATTTGAATGTGAAGATTCCCTTAAGGTGAGATTATTCTTTAAAACGCTTGATGAGGATTGAGGCATTGTGCCCGCCGAACCCTAGCGAGTTGGACATGACTGAATGGATTGTGGTTTTGCGGGCCTTATTAGGAACATAATCAAGATCACATTCCGGGTCAGGAGTATCAAGATTGATCGTCGGCGCGATGATATTGTCGCGGATGGTCATCACACTGGCCGCGAATTCAACTCCGCCCGCTGCTCCTAATAAATGTCCGGTCATTGATTTTGTTGAACTGATGGGAATAAGTGGTGCATATTCCTTGAAAACATTTTTAACCGCTAATGTTTCCACCTTATCGTTGAGATAAGTGGATGTCCCATGGGCATTGATATAGCTGAGATCCTTAGGCAGAATTCCGGCCTCGTTTAAAGCCAATTTCATGGCGCGGCTCGCACCATCTCCCGTCGATTCAGGTGCCGTAATGTGATAAGCATCCGATGTGCGGCCGTATCCGACAACTTCCGCTAAGATATTTGCTCCTCTGGCTTTCGCGTGTTCAAGTGTTTCTAGCAAAGTAACTCCCGCCCCATCGGCCATAACAAAGCCATCCCGATTCAAATCAAAGGGACGGCTGGCTCTTTCTGGGTCGTCATTTCTTTGTGATAAAGCCTTAAGGGCGCAGAATCCTCCGATCCCCAAAGGAGTTGCCGCCGCTTCCGAGCCTCCGGCTAACATTATATCGGCATCACCATACTGGATAAAACGATACGCATCGCCGATCGCATTGGTCGCTGTAGCACACGCTGTGACCACACACGTGGCTGGACCTTTGGCTCCTGTTTCAATTGAAACTTGGCCTGAAGCTTCATTGATAATCATCTTGGGAATAAAAAAAGGAGAAATTCTCGACGGGCCGCGGCTTAAAAGTTTGGTGTGCTCCTCTTCAAGCGTATGTAAACAACCAATACCAGAACCGATTAAAACGCCCATTCTCTCGGGATTAATGCTTTTAAGATCGAGTTTGGCCATGGCAATGGCTTCACGAGATGAAATCACAGAATATTGCACAAAGGGCGCAAGATGACGCGCTTCTTTAGTGGAAAAATGATCGAGGGGATTATAATTCGTTACTGTGCCGGCAATTTTGCAGTCAAACTGGCTGGCATCGAAGTGCGTAATGGCGCGAATGCCACTTTTGCCTTCAAGTAACGACTTCCAGAAGATTTCATTTCCTACCCCGAAGGGTGAAATAACTCCTACACCGGTAACAACAACGCGCCTTTTTTGCATTTCTTTTACCCCACTATAAAGCAGCCCCGATAAAAGATATCGGGGCATGCTTTAACTGGTAGCATAATATATCGAGAGAAGGAGCCTATTTACTGGGGGCTTTATTTTCGATATATTTAATGGCATCGCCGACCGTTGCCATTTTTTCAGCATCTTCGTCTGGTATTTCCACACCAAATTCTTCTTCAAGGGCCATGATGAGCTCAACCGTATCGAGCGAGTCAGCCCCTAGATCATCGATAAACGATGCCTGGGGGTTAACTTCTTCAGGCTTAACACCTAATTGTTCAGAAATAATAGACCTGATTTTGTCTTCAACGGACATACAAAAGCCTCCTTTTTGCCCTCTGTAGTTAAATCGCCATGCCACCGTCAACAACGATGGTTTGACCTGTGATATAATCTGCCTCTTTTGAAGCTAGAAATAAACTGACCTCTGCCACGTCTTTGACCGAACCCAGCCGACCTAAGGGAATCGCTTTAAGAATTTCAGCTTTCAGTTCGTCCTTGAGTTGGCCTGTCATTTCGGTCTCAATATACCCTGGCGCAATTGCATTGGCCGTAATTCCGCGGGATGCAAACTCTTTGGCCACGGATTTTGTGAAACCGATAATGCCAGCTTTGCTTGCGGCATAATTGGTCTGTCCCGCATTACCTTTAATTCCAATGATCGAAGCGATGTTGATGATTTTGCCTTTTTTGGCTTTCAACATCGGTCTTGAAACCGCTTTTGTAAAATTGAAAACTCCTTTGAGATTGGTGCTGATGACATCGTCCCAATCCCCTTCACTCATCCGGAGTAACAAATTATCGCGAGTTATGCCTGCGTTGTTAATTAATATATCAATGCACTTATATTTGTCAAGAATTTTGTTGACGGTTTCTTGCACATTTTGCGTATTGGCAACGTCGCAACCAAAGAAATAACTCCGTTGGCCGTTTTTATTTATCTCGTCGGAAATATCTTTTAAAACGCCTTCGTTACGACCGATGAGAACGACTTGCGCGCCTTCTTTTGCGAAAGCGACTGAAATAGCCTTTCCGATCCCTCGTGTAGCACCCGTTACAATGACAATTTCATTCTTAAATTTCATATGAATTATTCTTAACCGTTTAAATACAGGGTTATGATACCAACCGTACTTCAATTTGCAAGTTAAAAGTTGAGACTTTTAAGGAGGAGTTTGAAAGCTGTTTTAGAGGAATTCCACTTGAACGTGAATAATGCCCCTTTTAGTGCCGGAAATTTGCTGGAAAGCGGTTTTGGTGAGGTCGATCACGCGGCCTTTGCGCACAAAGCGCTTATGCGGGCCGCGGTCATTGACGCGAACGATTATAGATTTGCCATTATCGGTGTTGGTAACACGTACCCTTTGATTAAAAGGTACATCCCACATGGCACAGGTCATGTCCCGATCATTGAAAATTTCTCTATTGGCGGTATGCCGGTGGATTCCCGGGTCGGTGCGGGAGTACCAAGAGGCATGGCCGGCCTTGATTCCTTTATCAAGAGGGATCAAGGAGGCTTCGTCGTTTTTTGTATGAACCAAAAGCGTGCAAACGATGATGGCCGCTGAAACAAGGATGCTTACGAATTTTTTTACTATAATTTTATGTTCCATAATAGACCCAAACAATAGCATATCCAGGTCAAGCAATGCAAAATTATTTTCCGGGCGAGGGATTGTAAACAGAGTAAAAATAAGAGTTTACGCAAGTCGTTTCTAGTGGTTAGAGTTTTGGGGTTAATTCCTTGCAAAAAGGCAGACTTTAGTGAATTCTGGGACTTCTTAGGGAAAGGGCGATTATGGCTTTTTAACGTTTTGTGCGGCTTGATTCGACTGAAACCGACTTGGCAAAGCGTAAGGCCTTGGGTTTATCGACACGAACCGTGGCTTTAAGGACTTTAGGATTCGTCATAATGAGAATAAGGATTTCTTCAACCAGTTTTTCTAAAAGAAAAAATTTTGAACACTGGATTAAGTCTATTATCCTCTTTTTGAGGACTTTATAGTCTAGCGTGTCCTTAATATTATCGCTTTTTGCGGCTTTGGAGGCGTCAAAGTCTAGTTCTAAATTAATGATTATATCTTGCTGGATTTTGCGCTCCCAAGCATTTATTCCAATAATAGCTTTCAGTTTAAGGTCGGTAATGCGGATAGTGGCCATTAAATTAGGTGCTCTCCCCCATCGACATAGATGGTTTGCCCGGTGATATAGGTATTTTCAAGTAAAAAGTGGATGGCTTGGGCTACGTCGCCCGGTTCGCCTTTTCTTTTAAGAGGAATATTATTCGTCAGCCGGTTTAAATAATCTTTCGTTTGACCTTCTGGGCAGGACTCGTCTTCAAGGCGATGGATGGAAG
>JANPFV010000052.1:0-8417 GCA_031423615.1 Candidatus Omnitrophota bacterium | reverse complement strand
CTTAAATCTTTTTTCCATGTTCGCTAAAAACAATAACATCAAAAAAATACCAAGGTCTTTTATGGCCTTTTTATCCGATTCCCTCGTGGGATTCGTTTAGCGATGCTAATTTTTGTCATCAAAAATGTCTAAAGTCGAGTTGTCGTTTGCCAATAATGTGAATTTGTACGGGTTTTTTGCTGGGCCACTGAAGGCCCAGTTCAACAACGGCACGACAAGCGTAATCTACTTTTGCAGTAACCTTCATTTTTATTTCATAATATTCATTAGTAATCTTATCATCTAAGTAATAATACCATCATTCGATAGGCTGTCAAGATAGATTTTTCAGCATTTCAATGATTTTTACTGTTCCGGATGGCATCGGAAATCGATTTAAATCATCAATTTTCAACCATTTATGAAACTTATCGATAGACGGGAGCGTTTTGGGTCTACAAATCCATATGTGCAGGTCAGCCTTAAATTGCGTATAAAATTGAGTAACATTTGACAATCGCTTTTCAATTTCAATTTCTATGCCTATTTCTTCCCTGACTTCGCGGATTAACGCCTTCTCAGGGATTTCCCTCTTTTCTATTTTCCCTCCCGGAAACTCCCATAGATCAGCGAAAAGTCCCTTCGCTGGACGCTTTTGAAAAAAATATTTACCCTTATGCTTTATAACCGCAATGGCTATGTTAACATTTTTTATGACCTGCATTTTCGGCTCCGGAATAATATCAACTACACCGTCCTTATAGGCCAGACACGACTTACGCACAGGACAAAGCAGACATAAAGGGTTTTTACTTCGGCATATTAAAGCTCCCAGCTCCATCAAGCTCTGATTAAATATCCGGTTGTTACGCTGCGGCATCACTTGCAAAAGAAATTCGACAATTTTCCTATCTTGGGTTGAATTGGCCTTCCCACTTATTTTTAATTGCCGCATGACCACACGGCGGACATTAGCGTCAATAATGGGCTCGCGTTTGTCAAAGGCAATACTTAAGACGGCTCCCGTCGTGTAAGGCCCTAATCCGGGCAAAGTCCGTATGGCCTCCCTATCGTTTGGAAATTTTCCTGCAAATTGATGACAGATAACTTTCGTGGCAGCGTGAATATTTTTTGCTCGCGAATAATATCCTAAACCCTGCCATGATTTTAAAATGGTTTGTAAGGACGCTCGGGCGACACTTTGCGCATTAGGATATTGCTTGATCCATCGCAAGTAATAAGGAATGACGGCTTTAACGGTCGTTTGTTGAAGCATCACTTCCGAAATCCAAATTTTGTATGGATCCCTTGTTTTACGCCATGGCAGGTCGCGGGCTGAAAAACGGTACCATTGCATTATATTGCGAGTAAAAAACGAAAATTTCATTTGGTATACGGCAAAAGCATTTGACTGAAAAGATTTGCAATGCCTTCATGTTGGCCAACGGGTTGCGTCAGGTAAATTTTAACGTGGGGAAATGTGTGCCGGGCTTCATTTATGATTTGCGGAATATCGGTATCGACATGACGCCCCGCATTTAAAAAATTTAGGAGAATAATAATTTCGTCCGCCCCTTGCTTTATACAATCTGCTATCGCCTCTGGAATGGAAGGACTTTCCAGTTCAAGAAAAGCGCATTGAATAAAGGTGATTGTCGTCCGTGGCCGAATTTTTTCAATCAACTGACTGACTTCTTCTTTTGTTTTTGAGATACGACTACCGTGAGAAATAAGGATGACGGCTTTCATGAAGCGGCTAGATTTAATGGATAAAGAGAATTCTGAATTGTAATTTCCTCACCAAAAGGAAAAGGAATACTATTATGCGAACCATCAACATACACAATCCCGGACGTCATCAAGGATAAAATTTTTACATGGGTCTGCTCATTGAAAACCGCACTCTGATAAAGAGGTTTTTGATCTTTACTGCAATACAGTTCGCGGGCGACAAATTGTAATTCATTACTGTGTTCTGGTAAAACTTTTCCGCCTGCGGAGCGAATGGCACCTGTAGACCCCGCCGCAGTGGCAATCCAAATTCCCGAACTCCTCTGTTCTTCACCTATTCCTTTAAATTCCAAATAATAACGGCTCATAGCAGCGGGATTTCGGTGACAAACGAGAATGTCATTTAAAGCTAATACAAATCTTTTGCTTTTCAAGAAAACAACTTTCATCCGGTTAAGCGAGCGAATTTTAGCGTGACCCGTGATAACTTTTTCAAGAATCACTGAAAAATTTGCATTGTTGGCGGTACAAAAACGTCCGACGCTCCATTTGGGATCAGAATTAATGCCCAGCATCAATTGGCTCTTGACATGGGCGGCTCCTTCCAGAAATGTCCCGTCTCCTCCCACGGTCACAATTAAATCATATTTTGAAAGATCCAGTTGACGACCGCGTTGAACTTTCCTATATTTTACCCCGTGGCTTTTGAGAAAATTCTCGACTCTTGCTAACGTCCGGTAATGCTCCAAGTGGGTGTTAATAAAGCGTTCGGCGATCACCGGGCTTTTTTTAAACGGACCGGCGGACGTTTTTCGTCCGGAAAAATAATGCGTATAGGCGCTCTGTTTGTAAAGAATGAGAATATTCTTAAATTTCATAGGTTTTCACGGATGAATAAAAGCAATCCTCTTGCGAAGTTCCTCGATAGAAGAAAATATTTTATCAGCTTTCTGCAAATATTCTTTAGAAAGCGAAGTTGCAATAGCGAAACAGCGCAGATTAGCGGCCTTGGCAGCGGCAATTCCAAAAGGCGCATTTTCAATCACAACCGCATCATGGTTAGAGATTTTTAACTTTTTCAACGCTAAGAGATATGGTTCTGGGGATGGCTTGCCGTAAACGACATCATCGCCGGTAATAACGGCAGCAAATAAATCATAAAGGCTTTGAGGTAAAATCTGATGCAGTTCATGGCGAGCTGTCCCGGTAACGATAGCCAGAATAAAACCACTTTTTTTGAGATCTTTAATAAAGCTACGGGTGCCATTAATGAAACGCTTGCGTGTAGTCGCTTTAAAGAATTCTTCCTTTTCCTGAAGAATCCTTTTGGCATCAGTAAGATCAAAAGGATGGTTATATTCCGCAAAAATCTCTTTGACACTCGAAATTCCTCGCTGTCCTTCCCGGCGATAAATATCTAAACGGGTGACCTTTATTTTGCGCTTTAACAAAACCGTCCGCCAGGCCTTATAATGCTCTGGCATTGTATTTGTAATGACGCCATCCATGTCAAACAGAATGGTTTTGGTTTTAATGATAATTTTGCGTTTTGTCGTGATCATTTTATAATTTAGCCTCCAAATTGACCTTGATTATAGTGAAAATACTCCTGCTGGTCAACTCGACTATTAAAGCAAAAATTATTATCAAAAATCAGCTCGTTCTAATTTCCCGTCGCTGAAGCCTAAAATTTATTTTTGGACGGATTGGTTTTCCGCAAAAAGACATGTTATACTTCAAAAGACAATCAGCAAAGGCAAACTACCTGAAAGGGTAGGACATCCCAACAGGGATTTCTCAGCGTAATTACGCTGGGAAGCAAAGCCGTGAGCCTAAACTCAAAATGAGGATGGCCGTCTGGCTACCGTAAACCATTATTAACCGGTTTTCGTTAACCACGAGCCCTTTGCCGTCACGCAATGGGCTTTTTTCGTGGAGAAAGAGATAGCAAAATGAAAAAAGTTTTTATTGTCCTTGTTGTATTGGGTCTGGTACTTTTACCAACGTTTTGTTTAGCCGGCGGGTCATTCACTGGGAATTTTAGAATATCCATGACGATTCCCGCTATTATCGGAGTGAATGTCCCCGATCCGAATGCGCCTAAGCCTCCCTTAATTTTGGCTGAGAATGTGGTGAGCAGTATGGAAACGCAACTTACCGAAATGATGGTGGTCAGAGAAAATCAAAACATTCATTTGCAGACCTTGGTGGTCAGATAACTGCAGTTATTTCTTGGCGCCGGGATTTTCCGTTAAAAGGATGTTGTGAATGTAGGTCATGCCTTCCTGCACTTCCACTTCGGATTCAATTTTAATGGCCGGAAAATATAGGATATTGATAGAATTGACATCGATGCGGATTTTATGTTTTCCCGGACTGATATTTTCAAAAAAGTAAGATCCGGAATGGTCAGTCTTGGTGATTTCGGTGCCATCAAGGCGGACGACAACATTGGGCATAAATTTATCTCCGCGATCAGGTTTCCCGCTTCCGTTAAGATCAAAATAGGCAATACCATAAATTCCGGACCGGGATGTTAATCCAAAATTGACATTCACAGGCTTGTGATGCTCAATAATAATTTTCCGCGACAGAGCTGTTGAAAAAACAAAACCTTTCGGAATGCTTTTTAAGTCGAGACTCACCGTTGATTTCTTGGCTTGAACCTTAAGAGAGTATTCACCGTTTTCATTGGTTGTTGTTTCATATTTACCAGCCAAGACTTTAATGTTGGCTAAGCCTGGCTCATCCTTATCTTGCAGGGAATTCCCATTGTAATCTTTGTAAACTATACCGCGAATTTCTCCCGTCGGATTCCAGTGGAATGGCAGGTTCCATTCCGCCCGCATTCCAACGGTGGAATTCCAATCAACATAATCGGGATTAGTCGAATTATGATGTGACCAAACATGCCGCAATTGACTGTCCATAAAAATTTCCATATCGGGCGAAGGTTTATATGTCAAAGAAAGTGTGTTACTTAAACTGTCCTCTCCGGCAAGAAAAGTGAAACTGCTTTTGGATTGCTGTTCTTTGCGGTAATTAACATCTGTGCCAAAGAAAAGATGATCGGTTAAAGGGATATTATAAGACAGACTCGTATTTATCGCCGACGGCATACTAATAGTATCTCGTAAAACTTCTCTGACCCAAATGTAGTCATAGCTTGTTGAGAAATAGAGATATTGAATGAGTTGCATACGAAACCCGGCCCGGAGACTTAATCGATCATAATCTGCTGATGGACTATTTTCATTGCGGCTCCATTGCAATGTCTGCCCTAATGATAACGAGAGATATCGCGCCCCCAACTTATAATTTTTATTATAATTTGTGCTTTCCTGAGCAAAAGACCGAGGAGAAATAACTTGCGGGGTGTAGGTGTAAGACAGGCCAGCACCGATACTCGAGGTTTCTGAAAGAGGTTTCGAAATGGATGTCGAAATGTCAAAATTGACAAGATCAGGATTGTCTGGATTGGGTAAAACTCGATCGCGATAAAGATCGACAAATGAATTGAACTGATAAGCTGTCTTATTTAAGCCCATGCTCCACGATCCGCTCAGCAACCCCGCTCCCGACGGCTGACCATAAACAGTTTGATATCCTTTTTCAATATTTTTTAGACTAAAATTCATGGTCAGCTCTTTGCGATCAAGATGCCAGTCTGCCATCTCAGAGAAAACATCGCGATCGTATCCCATTTCTCCGTGCATATCCCCGCCTTTAATTTTTTGCTTTGTTTCCAGCGAATATACTTCGCTCTTATACTCGCGAGGTCTTGCTGTTCCATAACCGTGAGCATAATTAAAAGCATACTTACCCGGTTCATCAGGATTTAAAACTAGCTTAAAACCCTCAATGTAAGAGTTCTGGCGAGTAAAAGTCGTTGAACTCGAATATAAGGTGATCGACTGGTCTTGTCCTCTGAAATAAGAGTAAGCGATTTTATGTTGAAACGCATAAGCATCAATCAACGCACCGCGAAAGTACCGTCCGGGCATGGTTAAATCAGACAATTCTTTATAGACATCATATCCTCGCAACGTAAAATCCTTAAATGGGCCAATCTGTCCATTGCTTAAACCTATTCTTTGCCCTACGATTTCCGTGCTGTTGGGAAACATGTTTGTGTTCGCTGAAGCGTCAAAAAAACCATGCGGTGTTTCGCCGGAAATTCCTAACCAATTTGTGAAAGTAAGGCTTTGTCGGCGCAAACCGGAAACATCCGGACCCTTATAATACGTGGTCCAACTGTTTGAGTAACCCATTCTAAAAGGACTAGACTGTTCGTCATCCAATGATTTTTTATTGTCATCGGAAAGAACAAATGGATATTCACAGCGAATATTAAATGTCCAGCGGCCTTTGTCGTCCCAAACATAGAGGATGGTCGTGCCCCGTCGTGCTGCGGTCACACTGATCCGGTTTGAATCGATACGCGCAATGCTAATAATGTCCAGATTTGTGGCTAAGTATTTGGCTATGTTTTTACCGGTAAAAATTGCACTTTTCCCGATTTCCATTTCAATCGTAAACGCTGTTTGCTGTTGTGTCCAAAGCCCATCATTCATAAGAACTTCTTCTCCATTTGCCAAATGACGTAAACGATTATGGGGTTCAACAACCGTAAAGGAACGCTCGGTCTGCGGCATCATGGAACCTCGAGATTTATAAGGCGCAATTGGGGAGGATAGTTTTTGAGATTTAGGCTGTTTGGAGACAGTTTTCTTCGATGCTAAAACTTTCTTGGCCGAATGTTTTTTTATAATCGTTGTTTCATGAGGAGTTATAGTCAGGGGTAATATTTCGGTTTTGACGACGTCCGACTCAAGGGGGGCGGTTTGACTGTTAATTTTGACAAGTGTATCCGCGGTGGCGCGGGAAACAATTTGTGACCATTCCGATTCTGGAATATCTTTCTCTAAGTCTTTTTTGACCTCGGTAGCGGCATTTTCAATGGCTTGAAATATCACACTTTCTTGAGGTTCCCCGGCAGGTGTTCTGTCATTAATTTCCCTTACGGCTGCGGCTACAATTTGTGCGCAAATTTCAGGCCGCAGATTTTCAGTGGGAGTTTGCGTATTTTTTGAACGTCCTTCCTGTTCACGTTTAATCAAATTGAGGAATTGGATGGGCTGCTGGCGGTCAGGATCAATGGCATGCGCAGTCTTAAAATAAAAAATGGCGTTCTCAAAGTCTCCTTTGTAAAACGCCTCAACACCTTCTTCAATGTAATAGTGATAAATACTCTCGTATTCCGCATGTGCTGCCGGAGTAAAGAATAAGAATTGTAAGAGAATAAAAATTGCTATGAGCTTACTTTTTACCATACTTGCTTTTCCGGTAGGGGCCTTCATGCGCCCGAAAGTATTGCGACCGCCCTCCTTTCCGCAGTATAGAACTGGTATAGCCATAAAAAATTACAACGCCTAAACCATTTTTAATTTACGACGAGGATTTTGTAATATTGATGTTTCCGTTCGCGTCCTTGCTAAAATCAATTTCATGCGTCAGATTTTCACCATCGCCAAAATCAAATGTCAAAACAGCGCTATAATCGCCAGCCGCTAATTTTTCGCCGGTCGGAATTTTGAAAGCGGCTGTTTTTTGAGGAGCTAAATAAAACTTTTTTATTTCTCCTCGTTCAGCGACAAGTCCTTCCTTATTGATAATATAATAGGTGGAATCAGGGATTAGAACCATATCACTTTTGCTGACAAAATCACCCGTAAACCCTTTGTCGCTATATTTTAAATTTTCAATCTTTGCCTGGCGTGAACTATTGCTGGTTTCTACAAAGAAAAGCGATCCCATACGCGTAACAATGGAAACACCATAACGGTCTTTCGATTTAGCTCCGGCATCTTCAACGAATAAAACTCCATAATAACCGCCTTTGGCATTTTCCGGAATTTGAATGGAATAGGTGATCTTTTTGCTTCCTAAAGGTTCAATTGTAAATTCTTGGGGAGAAAAATTGACCCACTTGCTAAGCGAGCGGTCACTTGTGCCGGAGGCAACGAATTCCTTCGTCCCGTCATATGGCTCAACATACATGAAATCTTCCCAATACACGCGTAAAATCGTATTATCTTTTTTGGAAGTGTTATGAATGGTCAAAGAATCTACGATGGTTTCCCCGGGGTTGGCTTTGATGACCACCTTCCCTTGCTCAATCATGACTTGTGCGGAGGCTATAGGAATAAAAAATAAAAGAGCAAAAACAGCCATCGTAGATTGAAATAAAAAGGTATCCGCGCGCATAATCCCCTTTCTAAAGTAAGAGGGCAAGGGAGATAATCCCTGCCCTCTACTTATCAACTAACTTTATACAATTAAACTAATGTTGCAGTGATCGTCAAAGTTCCGCCGTAAGTACCAGGAGCATCACCATTGGTCGGAGGAACAGCGCCCGCAACCGCGGGAAGGCCGGTATAAAGGCCAACATAGACGCGCAAAAACCCGCCGCTTACATTTGTTTGGGTTATAGGACTTAAGGTGCTCACTAAGCCTAAGCGTTCTGGACCACGAAGCGTGGTTTCTGAAGTACCGGCAACCTTAACCGCGGTCAAAACTGCTCGCTCACCCAAACCATGACCCGCTCCTTGGCCTGGAGGAAGGGTTTCACCGGAGAAGCTGAATGTAATCGAACCATAATTACCAGCAGCTGCTCCACCACCCACTCCAATGGACGGGGCAAGGTC
>JANPFV010000051.1:0-2553 GCA_031423615.1 Candidatus Omnitrophota bacterium | reverse complement strand
AGCGGATTTTTAACAAAGTCCTGTTATTAGATCAAATCACTTTACCTATTTTTTCTTTTCTTTATTCTTCTTTTCAATTCTGCTTAAATATCTAGTAATTTCTTTTAATAAAATGTCATAGTTGTCACATTTATGTTTTCGTTTTACATAATCTCTGACCAGTGACTTTGCCTGCTCAATTTCATCACTGTCTGTTTGGAATTTTCCATCTGCCAACATTTGCAATGCATGGTTCTGCGCCTCATAAGTGCCATTCAAAGCAATTTTCACAATAGCAATTAATAAATCTTGATAATTGTGAGTCTGTAAAGCGTAAACGAATGACCCAGTATAGTTTTTGTTATTAGTATTCTTTATCGCGTTTAATAAAGGCTGTATCGCGCGATCACTTGCCAACTTACGCAATGCCGAAGCTGCGCTCATTTGTATTTTACGATTTCGATTTTTTAAATTTTCGATAAAAAAATCAACAATTGAAATATTTTTTAGTTTTAACAATTGCTTTGATGCAGAGCTACATTGTTCAAAATCTTTAGATAAGAATTTGGCTTTAAGTTCGTCAACGGTAATTTTCAATGTAAACCCCCTTGTTTCCATAAATCGTACCACTCTTTAAGATCATTGGATGACTTTACATTTGGTTCACCAGTCTTTTGTTTATATTGATCCCAGGCCTTCCAAAATTTTTTGTCTTTAATTCCAAAATCTCTGTCTCTTGCTCCTATTTTTCCTCCTTTAAAACTACCTTTTCCTCGACCAATTTTAGCAAAACCTTTATTACCCAAACTTTTGCTAAAGTTCGCTAAACTTTGAAAAACCTTGCCGATCACACTTCGGCTAGCTTGTGCTGATCCAGAAATGAGGACTGCTTCACCTGATGGGATAGTAGCAATATCTACTATGATACCAACCACAGTAATTATATTAACTGTAATTTCAACCGCAGTCCCAAACCCCGTCCCTTCACACAACCCCCAAGGGTCAATCGAGGGAATTGTCCAGTTTTTAGTTGAAATTTCTTAGAGCAGCTCCGGTTTATATGCCTCACACACCCGCCAATTCCGTTTCAACAATTTCTTGCTTTTCATTTTGAGTTTTCGATTCGTTAGTTTTTTGGTCAGTTCTTATTCTCTGAATGACCCAAGGAATTTCATTGTAGCCCTTCACAGTTCTAAAATTTTCCTCGGAGTAAAGTAAAACTGATGCTAACCATCTCTGCGACATTTTTGAGTTGCGGTAACGCTTAATATTCTTCTCGCAATGCCTGACCGTCGAGAATATGGATTCGATGGTGTTAGTCGAATGTAAGGTCTTTCTCAAAAGCTCCGGGACATTTAATCGATGAAGAGTTAATAATTCCTCACCGGCTTCATCCAAGGATTTTGCGCTCGATTCATTAATTTTTATGAGCCATCCCTTAAATTCCGCTAACGCCTTTTTGGCATCTTCGTATGTTTTTAAATCCATCGCGTTTCTAAATCGTCGATTGGCTTCTCGACGATATCTCTTTGGCAAATGACTCTGAATATTGCGGTCTTTATGGATCGTACAGCGCTGATGCAATAAATCTTTCGAAAATCGATCTCTTAATGCACGGATAATTCCTTTGCCTCCATCGGTTACAAAAATAATTTCTTTGCTCAAACTTAACCCGCGACTCTCCAAATCCGACAAAAGACTTTTGGCCATCTCCGCGTTCTCTGTCGCTCCTTCCCACAACCCTAATACTTTTTTCTTTCCCTTCTGATCCAGCCCCAATGCGACGACAAACGCGGATCCTCCTCGGTGTACTGTATCTAAAAATATCGCGAATGTCTTAAACCCACTCAAGTCTCGCTCTTGAAATTCTTTTAACTTCTTTATCCCGGCTTCAACAAATCGGTTCGAAATACTTGAAGCGGATATCCCAAATCCTTGCGCCAACTCTCCGACGGTTTCTCCGTATTTTCTGCCGGATAATCCTCGCAACGCCTTAGCCAATAGCTCTTCCGAAAATTCTCCCGTTTTTTTAAGTCGCTCGTACAATCTAAGCGGAACTTCTTTCCCGTTTTCTCGTAATCGCGGATGATTCACCCTAACTTTTGAACTTCCGATGTATACCGACCCTTTTTGAAATCCCCACTTATTCAATTCCTTCTTGATCGGTTGATAATCTGCTCCCGACATCTCGTCTCGATCCAGCATCATTAATGTCTCTGCGAATATCCGCCCTATTTCTATCATTGCCCCATCGTGAACTCTTTTCCCTTGTTCAATCATCTGTCCTAGCTTTTCTTCCAGCAATTGTGTCCCCACTAATTCCTTAAACGCTTCCTTGCTTTTTTTCATTTCTTTCGTTATTTTGTTCATGGGCAGTTCCTCCTTTTTGGTTTTTCCACCGACTATTATAGTCGGCAAGAGGAACTGCTCTATTTAGGGTCTGCTGAAAAAAGATTTTTAGCTTAAAAATTTTTGCGGGGGCTATTACTTCGCCTCATCCGAGGATTCAATCCCCCTGTCTAACTACACCCGGGCCAGGGCGATCTTCAAATTCTTGGCCAAGAAGCTCAACCT
>JANPFV010000050.1:0-18587 GCA_031423615.1 Candidatus Omnitrophota bacterium | reverse complement strand
TTCACAGCCGGGCATAATGGTACAATGGGAACCGATGGTGACATTCTTTCCTATTTTCACCTTCTTAAGTTTAAGTTTGCCGCGCTCGACTAAATGTCCAATGATGATGGCACCACCCCCGACAACGGTGTTGTCGCCAATTTCCAATAAGGAGGCGTCATAAACATATTTAGAATTAAACTGCACATTTTTTCCTAATTTGGCACCAAGCAGACGGAACAACAAATTGGCAAAAGGAGTTAAAAGGATAAAATCGACGAACGTATAATTGATCATCAAGTACAATGAGCTGATAAGTGCCCATTTGAACGCGGCGAAGGAAAATAAGGGATAAATTCCTTCATTCAAACGCAGGTTTAACGCCGTGCGAAAAATACCGACGATCAGGATCAAGGCCAGACCAAAAATAAAATAACCCATCGCGAGGCTTACGCCTAACCAAAAGAGACGAAAAAACAAGTTTACATCGCTGGTCCAAGTCCAGACTTTCATGACCAACGCGAGTCCCGGCACCAGCGCCGCCCCAAAAAATAAAGCACCCATCACATACATAAAAATAGTAAATAAAACCTGTACGACGGTCATGACAAACCAATTCATATTTTCTCCCTTTTAATACTGATAAACACCATTATTCCCGGCCCTTAAAATTAATTTTTGCCGCCACGATCAAACCAAGGTTTCTTTAAGCCAATTTTTAATCAATCCGACGATTTCGATTTTATTTTTACGCACCAAATACTCTGCGTGCGGGCCGCCTTTGATGATGGCCAAATGTTTTGGGGATGTGGTTTTCTTATACAAAGCTTCGGAATGCCACGGCTTGATAAGCCAGTCAACTTCTCCATGAATATACATGACCGGACATTGGATTTTGTCGACAACTTCAATGGGTTTGTGCTTCTTGTGCCAAAACGGCCCCGGCCATACCTTTTTCCCCACTTTGCCGCGCCCAAACCAGTTGTAAAGAATGTCATTTTCAAAACTCAATTCCCAAAACCGATATTCAATTTTGTTCAATTCCGTCGGACCGGCAACCGATATCACACTCCCCACCGCACGATTACGGGAAGCGGCAATCAAACTTGTGGCCGCCCCGAGGGAAAACCCAATCAATCCCACTTTATCATAATTCTTTCCTGCAAATTCCAACACCGCTTCCAAATCCAAATATTCCTTGCTGGTCCAATAAAACAATCCGCTGCTTTGACCGTGACCGCGAAAATCCATAATAATGATGTCATATTGATTGTCTAAAGATTCACCCAGTTCTTTTAGTAAAGCGGCGTCCTTGCTGTTAAAAAAACCATGGGCGATGATCACCACTTTCTCATGGCCTCTTTGATAATGATCAAAAGCAATTCTTTGACCGTCGATCGTTCGCACATCTAATGTTTTCATAATTCCATGTTTTTGTTATAGCTGACGGGGTCTTTCTTTGCGCTATCCGGCATCAAGTTAATTTCACTCTAAAACTTTCCTTTTGATCGCACCCAGATCAAGTTTACCGCTGCCTAACAACGGGATGGTTTCAATTTTTCGGAAAGCATCAGCGTCAGGAATCCAAAGATTTGGCAAGTTTTGCCTGCGTAATCCATCGATCACCGCGGCGACGTCAAGATCAACCGTGTGCAGGACAATGAGTTTTTCTCCTCTTTTATCGTCGGGAATTGCCGCGACAACACAGATCTGTTCTGAAGAACCTAAAATGGCATGAATGGCGTCTTCAATCTTAATATGGGGAACCATTTCCCCGCCGATCTTACTGAAACGACTCAGACGGTCAGTGATCGTGATAAACCCGTCTAAACCAATCCTGGCTATATCGCCTGTCTTGTACCAGCCATCACGAATGACTTCCGCCGTTTTTTCCGGTTGGTGCAAATACCCTTTCATCACATTGGGACCGCGAACCAAAAGCAGGCCCTCTTTGTCCGGTCCTAAATCCTCGCCGGTATTCTGGTCAACGACCTTAACGGCAATTCCGGGAAGAGGCAAACCGATTGTGCCTGACTGATGCGCCTTCTGATGTTCGCCCTCTTTATCAAAATCCGGCAAATTAACCGAGACGACCGGCGACAATTCCGTGCATCCATAACCTTCCATTGGCAAAATGCCGAACTTCTCTTTGAACTCCATCGCTAAGTTTTCTTTTAATTTTTCTGCACCAACCGTGACCATGCGCAAACTTTTAAACTGCTCCGGCTCACAGCGACGGATATACGAACTTAAAAATGTGGGTGTCGCCATCAAAATACTCGCCCGGTGGGTTTTGACCAATTTACCGATAACTTTCGCATCGAGCGGATTAAAGTGATACACCGCGCCAAGGCCGCTTAAGAGAGGAAACCACAATGTTCCCGTAAATCCAAAAGAATGAAAAAATGGCAAAATTCCCAACATCACATCGTTGCTTTTAATATTAAAAACCTGATACAAGCCTTCGAGATTGGACGTAATATTGCCGTGCGTTAAGAGGACGCCTTTGGGTTCGCCGGTCGAGCCGCTGGTAAACATAATGGTGGCTAAATTTTCATGAGCGCGGGAAACTTGCGGCCCAAAAATCCACCAATGCGAAAGACGATATGGCCATACAAAAGACATTAAAGCCGCCTGGACTTGATCGATCATTGTCAACGACGCAAGAATGTCTTCTATAAAGATGACATCGCAAGGCAAGGTGAGGCCGGTTTTTTCCAAAAATATTTTTGACGTGATAACGTACGGCATCGCGCACTGCTTAACTGTCGAGGCCAGGGATTCCTGAGCAGCCGTATAGTTGATATTCACCGGAACTTTGTTCAAAATAGAAACCGCGATATTGACCAGCGCTCCGGCCACTGACGGAGGAAGAAGAATACCGATGTTTTCTTCTTGAGGACACCTGGCCTTGATCTTGCGGCTGATGGCCACCGCAGAAATCAAAGTCAATCCATAATTGAGCTTTTTACCGCTCGAATCCGCAATACAAAATTTACCGGGATGCTTCCGCGCTTCTTTCCAAAATGCTTGGGGCAATGTCAAGCGATCGTCTAATCGCTGTTCAAAAGCATCCGCGCCAAGTTCCATAACCCGTGAGCGGATCGCAAACGCGGTACTCGTCGGCGGCAAAGGCTTCCCGAAGGAAACTGTGACCGGATAGGGAATAATTTTAGGCCATTTTCGTAAATATTTTCCGCCTTCATGACTGAAAATACTTCCCCAGATTCGATCGATATTGACCGGAATAACCGGACAATCCACACCTTTGAGAATATGTTCGATGCCGGTGTTAAATTTGAGCGTATTGCCCGTTCTCGTCAATTGTCCTTCGGGGAAAATACAAACCAACTCGCCATTTCTTAAAGCTTCTTTGGCCATGTTCAAAGCGCGGATAATTTCCTTGGGATTATCCTTGCGATCAATAGGAATCGCACGGCCAATTTTAAAAAGAAATTTCAACATACTGGTATTATAAATTTCTCGGCTTATGATAAAACGGATCGGCCGAGTCACACTCACGACGAGCAGGACAGCATCCACGTAAGAAATATGATTGGAAGCCAGCAAAGCCCCGCCCATTGGAGGAACATTGTTTTTATTGATGGTTTTAATCCGATAAAGAGTGTGGGTCAAAATCCAAACAGATAGCCGCACTAAGGCATAGGGCAACACGCGGCAAGCCAATATCGCCCCTACAATAGTAGCCAGGCCGGCCGCAAAAAATGTTTGCGCCGGATTTATTTTGACGATATCTCCCAGAATATAAATGGCCAGCGACGCCAGAAGAATAGCGGAAAATGAAAAAAAGTTGTTCGTCGCAATAATACGGCCCCGCTGGTCGGCAGGGCTGTAGAATTGCAAAACGGTATTTAAAGGAACTATATAAAAACCACTCGAAACTCCGAGGAGAAACAAAGTCACCAGGACGTGGGTATACGACTGGTAATTGAAAGCCAGCTGCATGGAAAAAATGCTCAAACCCAGCGCTCCGAGAGGAACAAGACCCAGCTCAATTTTTTGATCGGAAAATTTTCCCGCCATCAAACCCCCGATCCCAATACCCAGAGAAATACTGACAAGCAGCAAACTCGCCAAGACAGAATCCACACCCAGCATGTGGCGAGCGTAAAGCAAAATATTAGGTTGAAACAAACCTCCCAAGAAAGCAAAATACACCAAACCCAAGATGGACAAATAAATTGCGGGATGCGTCCGCACATAGGCCGTATTCTGCACTACTTCTTTAATAAAATTCCATTCTACTTTGCGCGTGGAACCCGCCGCCGGAACCTTGGTGATAAAAAGACTGGCCACAAATCCCATTATGGCAATAGCTATTAGCACAAAGGAAATTTTATAGAGCTGCTCCCCAAAAACTTGCAAAAGATATCCGCTGCACGCCTGTCCCAGAATAATGGCGCCATAGGTAAACATTTGTAATTGGCCATTTCCCTCCGAGAGGTCATCTAAAGCCAAGATTTCCGGGAGAATGGCATATTTGGCCGGACTAAAAAATGCGCTGTGCAAGCCCATCATAAACAACACGCCCAGCATGCCCCATATGCTAATGTGCCAAAAGGTCAATAAACCCGCGATCATCAAAAAGATTTCTGCGATCTTAGCAAAAACGAGGATGTTTCTTTTACTGAATCTATCCGCAAGATGTCCCGCGTATGTCGAAAAAAGCAAAAACGGCAGAATAAACACAATCCCGGCGAGAGCGACGTAGAGTGTTCCTCCGCCCTGCTTGGAAAAATAGTCAATGGCGATAAAGGTGACAATAAACTTAAAAGCATTATCATTAAAGGCTTCTAAAAATTGTGTGGCTTGTAAAGCACGAAAGCCGGGGCTTTGCAGGGATGTTTTCATTGCCATCTCACCTGTTTGAGAAAATCACGAAGAATGATGGGATAACCTGGATGATCCATCGTCGTATAATGACCTTGGGTATCAAGAATATATAAAAATTTAGGATCTTGCGCGGCCTTAAATAATTTCTCTGACTCCTCGGCGGGGATAAGAGAATCTTTCCTTCCGTGAATCAGCAAAACCGGTTGTTTAACCTTTGCCATCGCTCGCTGGGGAGAAAACTTTCGCATATCAAAACCATTTTCTAAACTTGCCATCGATAAACCTACATCCGCAATAATTTTTAGAAAACCAGCAGGCACAAAACCTATTTTCTTTACGGTTTGTAAGGCCATGGCATCCATATCCGCATAGGCCGAATCAATCACAATCGCCTGCAGTCTGGGATCCTCAGCCGCGGCTTGAATCATCGCGACCCCCCCGAAAGAAACGCCATACCCCATAATCTTTTGCGGATCAACATCTCGGCGAGTCCCCAGATAATCTAACGCCGCCTCAATGTCCTTTCTTTCTTTATATCCAAAAGAAATCGTATGCCCCTCACTTTGACCATGCCCACGGAAATCAAAAATCAACACCTTAAATCCCAAACCATGCCACAAGTCCACAACACTTAAAAAATTTGATTTATTGGCGCCCAGACCATGCCCAATGATGACCGTCTTGTCACCGGATCCCGGGAGATACCATCCATCAAGCCAAATATTGTCTGGGGTTTTAAAAGATATTTTTTCATAAGAAAGCCCTAAAGCGCTTTGCGGATTCATCCGGTCGCCTATTTTGGGACGATGGATGGTAAATGTCGCCAGCAAGAACGGAAAAATAATCGCGGCCCAAAAGAGACCTTGGAATAGCAAGCGGGTACTCTTTTGCAATAAAACATTTTTAATCCTTTGTGTGGCAAAAATGACCAACTGACGGAATAATCCTTTGGCCACAGCAACAACCAACCCCACGGCGATGAGAAAATATCCCGCGATAAAGACTTCCTTCCAAATGATCTTTCCCCATAATAATTTTTCCAGATACAAAAACATGGTAAAAACGACCGCAAAGGCTAAAGCCACCAACAGAGCGGCGCTTCGCATTGCGATGACGAATCGATAATTATTTTGAAACATAAACTACTTCCACCTTATCAGATACAACCAGTGACTCCGGCGTGATCATCCTTCTCTCTAAAGGAAGATCCCCGTCGGCGAGACTGCGGATCATTTTTTCATAGGGTTGCCATTTCATATCACCCAAACGCACAAATTCCGTCAACCGCAGACCGCTGGCATTAAAAACCGCCTTATAAATCAGCTCAGAACAATAAATTTTTTGATCGCCCCATTCATACTGAATATCATAAGGCCGGCCAAGAAATTTATAGGCCTCCTGAATCATGGCTGGAATATCCTTCTGATAGGGCTTTTTAAAGCGCACGATCGTAAATTTTCTGCCGACGCCATAACTGATCCATTGATTCAATGGCGTTTCTTTGACGGGGCCGATGGCTTGCAAAACAACAAAACCATCAGCTTTCTTAACAATGATCCCGCAATGAGAATACCGGCTCTTTGTCATGTCCGCGATCATTTCGGTCAATGGCCCGGGCAAATGTTGAAAAATAAAATCCCCATTTTGCACATCGATCTTCTTAGTATAATTGACGAACTTGGATTCCATAGCAGCCCAGACGTACGAACGCGGGGCAGCGTAGACGATATAAGCCAATCCCAAAACCATGATGAAAATATAAGAAATGTTTTTCAAGATGCGCCCGTTCATTTTCGCAAGTTCTCCAACCACGTCACTAATAAGGAAGCGAGAATCTTTTGTTGATTTCCCGCCAAGGAGGAAATCAATTTTTGCAGTCTGGTGTTATAACCGTCCCAAACCGAATCCAGGAGCTTTACACCCTGGGGGGTGATTTTTAAAATATTTACCCGACGGTCGCCTTCCAAAGCCGACCGAGTCACCAAACCGTCCTTCTCTAATTTATCAATCAGTTTGGTCATATTAGACGGCGTCACGATCAACCGCTTACTCACATCCACTTGGCTGATCCCTTCTTTGCCACCCTGCTGTTTAACCGCCAAAAGGATATTAAACTTTCCCGGCGTCAAATCATAATCGCTCAAATAGGCCGTCATTTCGTCGGTGATAACGTTGTAAATTAAAGCGAGGCTATAAATCGCTTCTTCATAATATTTGCCCTGGCCTGTTTCCACGCCGAGTGTGTCAAGAATTCCCATAGATAAGCTCCTCCATTGACAAAAGTATACTATTCAATTATCAACTAGTCAATTATATGAAGAAAATTTTCTTTTCTTATTTTCCCTTTCCCATGCCCCATGGTTCTTTATAAATATGTGCAATGTGCGATATTGCTGCTGATTCGCCACCGTTAAAATAACGATAAAGAAAAACAAAGAAATTCTTCTTATGGCGGCGGGCTATTACTTTCGCGGACCAAAATTTTGTTTGGGCGCCGGAACCACAGCCTTATTTTCTTCAGCCTTTATCATTCCCCACGCACATTTCCCCATGGCTTTACCCTGCCCCAAGCATTGCTTTCGTGTTTTAACAGTGCCAAGGGAACTTTGACCAATTTCGACATCCTGGATAAGATTCAAGTTTTTATCGTATTTATAAAGTTTGTTGCCCCACATAACGATCACACCACCATTTTCCGTCGCGACAATTGCCGCCTTGCCCATCCTCATTCCCTGCCGGTGTTCCATCATTTCATCATCGATGTCATGATGGCCCTTCATTTCTTCATGGGCAAAAGCCAAAGAAGCAAAGCCTAAAACAATGGCAACGACCAATAACAAACTGTGTTTTTTCATATAACCTCCTGGTTTATTTATTTAAAATCTTTTTAGCGTGAGGATAAATTGTTTCTTCAAAAAGCAAATGCCCTTTGGCCGAAGGGTGTAAACCATCCTGGGCTACCAAATCGAGATCAAAACGTATTGTTTGCGATGCCGTATAAATATCCGCCATCTCGACGCCCTTTTCTTTACATACCTCCGCTATAATTTTATTAAATCTTGTAATTCCCTTAGAAATGTCCCGGCCTGCCGAAAATTTCGCTCCCGCCGGAGTCACGGAAAAGTCTGGAATATTAACCACAAGAATTTTTCCCGCCGGTAATTCGGAAAGGATGTCTTCCAGAAGATCCGTAAAATTGGCGCGAAACCGCTCTTCCGTAAATCCCTGCACCCAATCATTGACCCCAATCATAAGTGTTACAAATGCGGGAGCGGATTTTCGTAAAATGGGCATCTCCCAGCGCTCGGCATCTTCCGTGGTCCAACCATTGCGACTGGGATTGGCAGCCAAGTTGACCGGAATTCCTGTCTTCCGCAAATGGTCGGCCAAAAGCGACGGCCAAGCCTCCTGCGGCGATACACCCGTTCCCACCGTATAAGAATCGCCGATCGCCACATAACGAATTTCACCGTCGAAAGCAAACACCCCTTGAGGATGAACTGGCCCCAGAGCCAAAATAAAAATGATGCTTATGAACAAAATTCTCATCTTTAAATATATACCCGTCTTTGTCTTCCCGTTTTTACTTTCCCACCCGTCACTCTTCCTAAAGTTTTATTGTATTCAGGACAATTGTTCGGCCAGAGTTAGTAGCCAGATAATCTTAAAATCAGAATTGAAAATAATTAAAAGGAAACCAGGCCGTAGCATCGTCATTTGAAGAATGCGGGTTTATTTGATTCTCCACTGATAGGTGCCCGTAAGACTATCAAATATTTCAATCGGTGTGCCTGCAACAGCATCGTCTTGCAGACGCTTGGCGTACAATTTTTCCACCTCGGAAACGGAGCCACCGTTTTTTTTCGCCACAGCGCCGTAGATGATCATGCGGTCGGCATTCTCCTTGGCTAATAAATCTGCAACTGTCGAGTCTGATTGTGTCACACGGATCTCAAGCAAACCGCTTTTATTTTCACCGACAATACCTTTCGATTGTAAAGCCATCAATTGCGCCCGCCGGGCCTGCCGCCGCAAAACCGCTCCTTCGACTTCAGAACCGAAGCCTTCGTCAGCATAGGCATCTGTAACAAAAAAATTTACGAAACTGTGGGGACCCTTGTTCGCCGAGCCCGTGACCTTGTCCTCGATGCGGTCGATGTCTTTTTCAATATGCTGATAAATGTCCAGGCGCATACTGATATCAACCTTGATGGGATCCTTGGGAGCTTCTACACGAACGCGCGCGCATCCCAGTCCCACGACTAATCCCAAAACAACAACTAATAATGTTCTCATAGACCGTCCTTTTCAGTTTGAAAATGATAGGGGACAATTAATCTTCGGGGTCCCTTTTCTCCGTCTAAATTAATCTCAGCGTTCAAAACATCTTCCTCTAAAAACACTTTAAGTGCTCCCTTGTTATAATGATAATCCTGCAAATTTGCGGCTACGGTATCGTAAACTAACGAGGTCCGACTGGCAAGGGTTTCAAGAAAACCTTTATCCTTGATAGTCAATGTCCCGCCGGACGGACCCAAATTAAAATCGCCATTAAGAACCGAAACATTGGATCCCTTGCCTCGCACACTCATGGTGCCGGAAAGCATACCAGTCATAGTGAATTTATTTTCCAGCTCAAAATCCTGGATAAACCGGCTGACAGCCAAATCGGTAAATTGCAACATCATTTCATATTCTGGGATCATCACCAGCCGAACAACAGATTGACCTTTGATCGAGCCATCCAAAACCTTAGCAGAAAAATCCTCACAAACAAGATTGTCATCTTCTAACCGGGCGAGACTTTTGATTTCCGCGATTTTTATTTTATCATACTGGAGCGAAGAAATATTAATTTCGCCCCGCTGATTCCCTCGCATCACCCATAAAAAAGCATTTTGGACATGAAACTTGCGATAGTCCAAGGAAAGAATATTGACATATAAAGAATTGACCTTTTGCCGCGCTAAATCGACATCGAAAGAAAATTTTCCGTTGAGTTTAACATCCAAAGATTGTATCTTCAGATCAAGATTGAGAATTTCCAACTCCGGGAGAAGGAGTGGTTTTTTCTTTCCGTCTTCCTTCCATAACTTAAAATCGGTGATATAGCTCTTGTACTGAACGTTTAAGGAACTTGCTTTGACGGTCACCTTCAAACGACTTCCCGGCAAATTATCCGCCGGGCGCAAGGCTACGATCAGCTCTGAAGCTTTAAAAATAAAGAATCCATTCTTTTCGATATTAATGTCGAGAAAACGGATTTCTTTTAATCCCTTAAACTTAACATTCTTTATACTTACACTATCGGCTGCTAACTGTTTCTTAAATTCACTTCGCGTCAAAGCCAATACAATCGGTTTAAAACTCAAAACGATTCCGCCAATTATCAAAATAAAAATAATCCGCTTAAACGGAGGACGGTTTATTTTCTGGTTGGGGGCATAAAAAAACGGCTTCATAATTTAATTAATTATAAGCCGTCATAAAAATTTAGAAAAGAAAATTACTTTTTAAAAAAATTGAAGATTGAATCGGTGAATCCTGGGCCTATCCCCGGATAACATTGTTTCAAATATTTCTGACTCTTTGCAGGAATTGTCGACCAGATGTCCTGATCTTCACAAAGGAATTTATGGACAATTTCCGTGGTCATATTTAAGCCGCTAGTGAGGACCTCGGCTGTTGCTGGTTCAGCCAAGAAAAAGGCCTTCAAACAGCTTGAATAATTTTGCTCGGCATCGACTAAATCCAAATGTAAGGGCAAGGCCGGATTTCCCCGCGCACCGGGATAACTTTTTGCCGAACCCATGGCCTTAAAACTTAAATATTTGTAAAGCGTTTCGTGTTTAGGGTGAACACCAATGATTAAATCGGTGACACCAGCCTGCCGCGCATATTCATACATGATTTTAAACAAACGAAAAAGTCTCACCTGTTTATCAAAATTTGTCAGAGAAAATAATTTTCTCTTTTTTTCTCCCGGAGCCATCGCCAATAAACTGACCTCGGCCAATTTGCGGCCATTGCTGCGAAGATGGTCTAGCTCCCGCGAAAAAAGGGTGTCCATAGGCAAGCCGCAGGGCGAATCCACAACTACAGAAATTGTGCCGATCAATTTGTCATTCTCTTTTAAAGTGAAAGCGCGGGATTGGGGCAAAAAAGAATAATAGTGATAATACATTTTTGTATCGTTGGGCAAACAATATTTACGCGCCACGTATCCACGATAAACAATGCTGTAACATTCCTTAAGGTCATCGATAGATTTTGCCGGAGAACTAATGAGATTCTTGGTAAATTTGAGGCCGATTTTACATAGCTTATTGGCGATAAGATAAACAAGTTTTTCCTTATGAAGAACATTGCGGATGTCTTTAAATGCAATTCCGCATTCCACCGTATTCTGCCCAGTCATCACCGTGTCGGTATTGACCCAGATAACCACCCCTTTCATGTCCATAGGCTGATCTGTGTCGGGCAATTTTATTTTGAGACTGATCTCGGTACCCGGCTTAACTCCCGACGGGAGGGCCAGTCGGATACCGGTCGTAGAGTAGTCAACACTTTTGCCTAAGAGCCATTTTGTCCAACCGGATTTAATCCGATACCACACAGGAACACGGACAGCTACGCGAGGAGCGGAACGCCTTTCCTGAAGCAAGGTTTCTGAATAACCTCCCCGCAAACTTTCGACATCATCTTCCAGAACACCGATCCCATAAGATCTGCTGAATGAAAAAAGGTGAATGATATTTTCGAGAATTTTCATAGGGCACTGATTTTAAAAATAAAAAATCCTATTCTTAATTTGATCGTAAAGAATAGGACGTTAAGATCTCTCGACCTTTGGCAACTGGCTGCCCTTCGTATTTTACGTTAGGGCCCTGTAGTTTTGTGTCCCACTCTTACGAATGGTTTACCTTGAATCCGATCGAACACTACTTGTGTAAGTATAAGATACATACTGTGGAGTTGCAAGAGCCCACAATAAAAAATATATCTCACAACCGCTGTAATTACTGATGTTTACAATATACGAAAAATATTTTGATAATTAAAAATAAATTGCTCTCTTAAGCCTTGGATCCAAAAGAGTTGTAAGGATAGCAATGCTTAAAATAATCTTGGACTTTCGGGCTCATCTTGCTCCATATCGATTGCTCCTCACAAAGAAATTTCCGCACCGTATCGGCATTGATTTGCACCCCGCTACAGAGCGTTTCCTGCGGAGTTTTTTCCGTGACGAAAAACTCCTTGAGTGAACCGGAATAATCCTTTTCACCTTGAATGATATCAAAATGCAAAGGCAAAGCCGGATTTCCCCGCGCTTCCGAATAACTTTTAGGCGAACCTATGGCCCTAAACATCAAATATTTATAAAGCGTCTCATGCTTAGGATGCACGCCAATGACTAAATCGGTGACTCCCGCAACGTGACGGGCGTATTCGTATATAATCTTAAAAAGCCGGAAAAGCTGGACCTGTTTATCAAAATTGGTGAGAGAAAAGAATTTCTTTTTTTTCTCGTGATGGGCCATAGCCAATAAACTCACTTCCGCCAACTTACGACCTTCTGCACGCAGACGATTGATCTCGCGAGAAAAAAGGTTGTCCATGGGCAGTCCGCAAGGAGAATCCACAACCAAAGAAATCGTGCCTAACAATTTGTCCTTGTCCTTTAAAGTGAATGTCCTCGACTGAGGAAGAAAGCAATAATAATGGTAATACGCTTGACTGGGATGGGGCGCACAATATCCGCGAAGGACATAACCCTGATAAACAGCATTATAACAGGCCTTAAGATCGTCGATGGTTTGGGCAGGAAGGGTCGTTAAATGCTTGGTGGCCCTGATCCCCAGCTGACAAAGTTTATTGGCGATCAAATAAATCAATGTTTCCTTATGGGGATTGTGTTGGACTTTGTTGAAAACGACGCCACCTTCGATGACGCGGCTTTCCGCATGACGATGAGAAGTCTGCGCCACCCACACAACAATTCCATACATATGAATCGGATCCGAAACTTCCGGCAACTTGATGTTCATTTCAATTTCTGTACCGGGACGAAGCGGAGAAAGGAGAATCAAACGAATGCCGCTGCTTGAATAATCCTGACTGGTTGTTAACTGCCAGGGTGACGCGGAACTTTTGACACGATAAGATACCGCAACACTTAAACTCAACCGGGTCGCCTGACGCATTTCTTCTAGCCGGCCTTGAATTCTATTCTCCACGTGAGGCTCTAAAACCTGGGCGCTTTCAATATGTCGATCTCCGACAAAGAACTGGGTAATCATTTTCATCATTGTCTTGGCTCCTAAAAAGAAATCCTATTCTAAGGGGTTCGCGAAGAATAGGAGGACACAGATCATTGTCACGGCAACTGGCTATCCGAATTAATCCTTCAACCCGGACCCTCTAGCTTTGTGTCCCATTCTTACGAATGGTTTACCTTTTCAATTTACTTTTAAAGTATAGAATATTGGTAGACGAAGGGCAAGGGAACCACCTCAAAAGGGTGATATACTGTATTGCAGGTCAATTGTTTGTCATTCTAACCAAGAGCGAGAATCTAAGATCGGATCCCCGTAAAAAAGATTGCGGGATGACAAGGAATAAATAAAGACGTGTGTTTCTACTCTGAGCACTGCCATAACTTTCTTTAGCTCATCCAAATTCTTCCCAGGCCCATTTCCTTCCAATGACCTTTTTCCAATTTAAAAAAAATAAACCCCTCCCGATGCCATTTCCCATCCTGACCACGAGCTAAAAGAGGCGGCAACAATCCCATTAGGAAGTTGGGAAAAGGCCATGGTGATTTTGGTATGATGTTCCATATCATATTGAAATTTTGTAGCCGGTAAAAACGCTTGTCCATAACGTGCGGTAATTTTATTCATGAATTCCCCAGTGGCATCTTTACCGTTAAACGGAATAAAATAGGCTCGGGACGGTTGAGTGGTCATCTGAACCTTCCACATTTCATCGATTATCGCCTGACAAACCGCATCATCTTCGGCTAAAGTTTTCATCACGGTCTCTTTTTTCAGAACCAGAATGTCGCTCCTGGCAATCAACCGTACAGAAATTATTACCCCCGTCTGTGCTTCAGCAAAATCGAGACTAACCATAAAAAGCATACGCATTTGTAATGTCGATTTCAAGGGCTCGGGTAAAGTCAGAGATGGCTCGAATAAAGTTTACCTGGTCGATATAAATGCTCCCACGATTAGTATAGGCATCTGGGTTGTTAGTATCCACTTCGATGGCTTTGGTAAAGTCAGAAACGGCTTGATCATAGTTACCTTGTTGAGCAGAGGTAATCCCGCGATCGATATACTCATCCGCATTGTCAGCGTACATAGAGTAGACTCCTGAAAATATCAGTCCTATTAGGATAAACACTATCTTTATCAAAGTCTCACGTTTTATTTTTCTACTCCTTAATAAATACAACTTTTTCCCTCTCGATGGGCACCGTTTGGGCACTAACTAGTACCCCTTACGGGATCCAGTTTATTTACGACAATCCGCCCCTATCTTTTCCGCGGTGATGATCATGTGTTTTTTCCCATCCTTGTCTGTAAAAGGAAAAACATCGCTATAGCGAAATCCTTCCGGAAGAGGGATTTTGGTTCTTTGGCTTCCATCGGCTTTCATCGTATAAACATTCTTTGAGAAATCTTGCGCTGCAGCGATCTCAATTGTGGAGAAGATCAAGGTCTCATTATCAAGCCATTCCGGTAAAACGTCATTCTTCGTCAAGTCCGCACCTAAATGATCATAGGAAATATCAATTTCTTTTAACGGATTGGCGACCTCGACGACAAAAATATGCCAGCCAAAACCATTCGCGCCGGATTTGGGAGCTTGTCTCATAAAAGCGACTCTCTTGCCATCAGGAGAGATCTTCGGGTCATTTTCCATAATATTCGCGCAGGCTACGTCAGCGCAGATAATAGGCTGTCCGCTACGATCCCGTCCGATCGACAAACCAACCAGATTTTGGCTGTCAGAAAGGTTCATCATAAAAATAGTCTTCACAAATCCACCGCCGGGATTATATAAACCTGGAAAAACGATTTTGTTGGATCCCAGATGCGCCTGCGGATCCATCGGGACAACCGTGCCAACGACCGGAATATGTTTTGGTTTTGAAATAATATCCATCGCCGAGTTAACGGAAAGACGATAAAACTTCAACGCTTTCACCGGCCCGGAAAGATAGGTTAACTCATTGGTGTTTCCGATCCAATAAGGGTTAGAGTTAAACTGTCCATCTTTGGGGCCGACAATACTTTTATCCCCGGCTCCGCTCAACTGAACAGCGCGTATTTCCGTCTTTAAATAACCGTGCGCTGGCTCACCGCAACCACGGCGATCAAGATCATTGTAAGTTGTATAGACAACCCAATCTTTACCGGAAGACACCCGCGGATGAGTCATGTCTTGATAACTGTTTGTCTTAATCAAATTGAGATTGGAACCATCAAGATCAGCGACCAGTAGACTGTACTTTGCTGCCAAGCAAAGAACAGTTGAGCAATCCGATTTTTCCTCTGGGACAGCAGATGAAACCGGGCTGCAGTTTTGGAGTATGACTAAGAATGGTAAAAATAAAACCAAATAAGCAGTCAATTTGAATTTCGATAATTTCACAATAACCCTTCGTTGATTGTTGCGATAATCGAATAAAGTGATTGATGGGCACCAAATGGGCACCACGACCATGAGAAAATAATACCAAATACTTAAGTCATTGTAAAAAAATATGTTTATGAGTCATATTTTTGAAATGGTGGAGGTGGGGGGAATCGAACCCCCGTCCTTAAGTCACATCATATAAGCTTCTACATGCGTAGTTTGTCTTTGAGTCTCATCTTATGTCAACCGGCAAACAGGTTTCCATAAGACCAGTCTTGAAAAGGTTCGTCCTTTTTGCCAAGACATCAAAAAGGACTAGACCGCTAATGACCTTTATACCGACCCGCGGACGCTATCGGCAAAAGGGCTTAGTTGGTTTTATCCTACTAAGACTGGTTCGGCAACAGGAGCACCGCCATTGGCGATACTTTCTGCTTGCGCGATCAACGCATCGTTTTCGTTTGCGTTTAATTGGTGCTAGATTTTTTAACGAGGCCAACTAGCGTCCTCGGCATGCCACCTATACTAGTCACACAAGTCGAGACCAGTCACCCCCGATATATCGAAAAGAACTGCCTTAGTATATCGCAAATCATTACTTCCTGCAAATATGTTACCGGCGACGGGTATTGACCGCACGCTTCAAATCGCGGTCAATGTCGCGCTTCTTAATGTCTTCGCGCTTATCGTAGATTTTCTTCCCTTTCCCAAGGGCGATTTCAACCTTCACAAACCCTTTCTTATTAAAATATATCTTTGTCGGAACCAGAATCATGGCCTTCTCATTCATCATCGAGGAGAGTTTGCTAATTTCCTTTTTGTGTAAAAGAAGTTTTCTTTTACGGGCCGGCTCCTGATTTAAATAACTAGCCTGCATATACGGATTGATATGCAAATTGTAAAGATAAATCTCCCCTTCGTCGACCCGCGCGAAACTGTCGGCAAAGTTGACTTCGCCATTGCGAATGGATTTCACTTCTCCGCCGGTCAAAGCAATACCACACTCCCAATTATTTGACAAAAAATAATTGTGATAAGCTTTTTTATTAGTTGCGATAACTTTAAAAGCCATATTAAAATTGTCCCACAATTTTCATGTAAACTGTTAAAAATAACGGAATCGTGATAATACTCACCAAATGCGTCACAAAGACTCCCTCACTTACAAAATCTTCTTCCAGATTATAATACCGTTTAATCAAAGACAATGTCACCGCACTGGGCACAGCCGCTTCCAGAACAATCAAAAAACCAATGAGGCTGTTGACTTTAAAAACGATCACACCACCCAAAGCCAAAAGCGGAAAAAGAATCATTTTGGTTAAAACCACAATGGCCATCGGACCGATTTCAATATTGCGAAATTTGATATTAGCCAAGCCTCCGCCGACGGTAAACATGGCGAATGTCAAAGCGCAATTTCCCAGCATCTCCACTGGCTTTAAAACAATTTGCGGAACATGATGCTGCGCCCCCAGACCAATTAAAATCATGGTTAAAATCGTCGCCAGCAGAGGCGGGCTTACGATCTTTTTTAAATCCAGCCGGGTTGTTTGTCCTTGCAGCAAAAGCCAAACTCCCAAAGACCATACCAATAAATTCGCTCCGATAATATAAAGAACAATGTAAATGTATAATGTATGCGCGGTGGCCCCGGGAAAAAGAGCGGCCACAACAACGAGAGGGACATTTCCGCAGTTTTGAAAACCGACTAGAGCTAAAAATTCGTTTTTCCTCTGCCCTTTAAAAACAAACCCGACGGCATAAGCCAGCGCCAAAGCCGCAAAGGCCATGCCAAGATAAAGCAAAGGCAAATGCCACCACAGCGGATAATCCGCAAAATTAAAATGTTGTGTCAATTGGATAAACGCAAAACAGGGCAACAAAATGTTGACCAAAACCGATGTCAACTGGTCAAGTCCGGCACGGTCAAGCATTTTGCCTTTGACCGCAAAATATCCGCAGGCTCCCAAAAGCAGGACCTGCATTGTCGCTGAGAATGTCGTTTGCAGAGTTTCTAAAAACATAGCTTTGCATTATACAGAGGGGATTTATAAATTGACAGAAAAAATCAATCCCGCTATACTCAACTGTCTTTTAGAGAGTTCCCGAGGATGTTCAATAGGCCGAAGTGCGCATTGCTCATTAGTACTTTGGCAAAATACATACATTTTGTTCATTCTGATTTTGCCGAAGTGGAGAAATTGGTATACTCGCTGCGTTCAGGGCGCAGTTCCGCAAGGATTGAGGGTTCGAATCCCTCCTTCGGCATTTTTATCTTGCTTTCCCGTCGCTGTGTTTCCCAAGTGGCAAAGAATAATGGCAAATAACTCATAGTTTTGTCGCCTCAAAAGCCCGCTTTTTATCCTCTGGCCTCACCAGCGAATAATATTGTTGAATGGTTCTTAATGAGGTGTGGCCCGTAATGCGTTTAATGACCTCAATAGGAACCCCTTGCTGATATAATTCATTCGCAACCGCAAACCGAAAGCAATGCGGGGTGACATGATTCTTAATCCCCACTATTTCACAAAGCTTTTTGACGATGCCGTTAAGCTGGTTCTTGCCAGATTCTTTACTCCCTTGCCGAAAGGAAGGATAAACAAGTCCATCATCGGAATAAAGCTGTTTCTCTTCAATACATACTTGTGCATTAAAAACGCCTCTAAAATCTCATCAAATCCCTTAACGCAGAAATCTATTTCCTGATGACCACGTTTTGTCGTTCGCAGTATGACAAAACCTTTTTCCCAGTTTATATCATTCCATTTGACGCTTCTTATTTCACCCCTGCGCCAACCTAATGAAACAGCCAAACTGACCCACAAAAAATACTCTGGATAATTTTCTTTGCAAGCTTTTAAGAACAATCTTCGCTCATCTGGTGTTGGATAATATTTCCTCGGCCTCTCACGCAATATTTCATCGTCAGAAAAATAACTTATCTTTGTCTTATCAAAACTCTTTCTCGACTTTAGACATTTTTGATGACAAAAATTAGCATCGCTAAACGAATCCCACGAGGGAATCGGATAAAAAGGCCATAAAAGACCTTGGTATTTTTTTGATGTTATTGTTTTTAGCGAACATGGAAAAAAGATTTAAGT
>JANPFV010000049.1:0-10999 GCA_031423615.1 Candidatus Omnitrophota bacterium | reverse complement strand
AACCCATTGAATTGCAGATGGTTAAGCTAGCTTAAAGCGTTGCTGAAGATTATACGGAACGCACTGCAACGCTTCACAGCGTCGAGAAATTTGTAAGTTTATGGGTCAAAAAACTATTTTTTAACAAAGTACTGTTAAATGAAAGGAATTCGCAATGCCCTGCGCCCCTGTTGTTGTTTTTGCTTATAATCGACCTGAGCATTTAAAAAGGACAATTGATGCCTTACGGAAAAATATCTTGGCAAATGAAACCCCTCTTTATATTTATTGTGATGGACCCAAATCATTAAATGATACTTCCAAAGTTCAATCTGTCCGCTCTTATGTAAAAACCATTGAAGGGTTTTTTGATATTCATATCATTTACAGAGATAAAAATTATGGTTTAGCAAAGTCAATTATTGCCGGGGTGACTGAAATACTACAACAATTTGAAAAAGTAATTGTTTTAGAAGATGATCTTATTACCTCGCCATTTTTCTTACAATTTCTGAATGATTCCTTAAATATGTATAACGATGATGAACGTATTATCACTATCCATGGGTTTCTTTGTGCTATTAATAAAAAAACTCCGGAAACTTTCTTTTTATGCGACCCGGGCTGTTTAGGCTGGGCAACGTGGCGTCGCGCCTGGAAACTATATGACCACGATAGCCAGAAATTGCTAAACGAAATCATCAGCAGAGATCTTCAGTCTGAATTTGACTTCAACAATGCTTATCCGTATACCAAAATGTTGAAAAATCAAATACTGGGAAAAATTAGTTCTTGGGCTATACCGTGGTATGCTGTTGCATTTTTAAATAAAAAATTGACATTATATCCCGGCAAGACATTAGTTGAACATATTGGCTATGATAACTCTGGAACGCACTGCGGAAACTCGGGACTAATACAAGATCATCCTTATGAACAAAAAATAAATGTAGAAGTGATACCCGTTAAAGAAAACGCTGAAATCAAGAAATATATTTCTAAATTCTTATGGTGGAGCAGATTCCCTAAATTACAAAAACTAATAAAGCGATTACATCTTTAAATATTTTAAAATTTATTTCGAATTAGTTTTTAGATTAGACAAACCAATGCTTAAAGAAATAAAGATATTGTTTTCTCTGGCGAGAATTACACTTTTAAAGTGGCGACATCATAGTGATTATCGCAGCTGGGCTGGTCATTCCATGCTGTCGCCGGATTGGGAAGCAAGAACAAAATCCTTAGCGACTTTTATTCCGCAAGGAAGGTCGGTTATTGAATTTGGAGCAGGGAGACGGACGTTAAAGAAGTATCTTGATCCCCATGCCCAATATACACCTTGTGATTTTGTAGATAGGGGAGAGGGGACTTTAATTGTTGACCTGAATAAACCGCTTCCGGTTTTCCCTAAACATGACATAGCTGTTTTTGGCGGAGTCCTGGAGTATGTTATTGATGTTCCCGAATTAGTTTCTCATCTTGCAAAATATTTCGATGTCGTGATTGCATCTTATGTGCCCAACGAGGCGGTCCCGCGAAAAATAATCCGGCGTTCCTGGGGCTGGGTTAATGATTATAATCAGGCACAATTCGAAAAGATATTTCTTCAGAATGGTTATATTTGCGACTTAAAAGAGAATTGGGAAGAACAGAAAATATATAAATTTGTTCGTAAGAACACCCAACCAGGCACATAAAAGAAAACATGAAAATTGTATCCGTTTTTGATATATCCATCAGCGATTATAATTTAGGCAATGACATTATTATGGATGCGGTGTGGGGACACTTGGAAGACTTACTTCCCAATGCATTTTTTTATCGCCTTCCGTATATGGAAATCACCTGGCATACTCAAAAAATTATTAAAAGCAGTGACTTGGTTCTCTGGGGTGGAGGAAATCTTTTGAGTTCAAATATGGAACGGAACTCATCCTGGGGAATTAATTTGCGAAACTGCTGGTCGATTCGCAACACCGTATTAATGGGCATCGGCTGGTGGCAATATCAAAAGGGAGTAAACCTTTATTCCAAAACTTTACTGAAGCAGGTTTTATCAGACAAGCTGCAACATTCGGTCAGAGACAAATACACTGCAGCAAAACTTTCTGAAGCAGGAGTCCAGAATACTCTTCACACCAGTTGTCCGAGCACCTGGAATTTAACTGCGCAGCATTGCCGCAGTATCGGCCAAAAAAAATCGGATTCCGTTGTTTTTACTTTGACTGATTATTCAAAAGACTCGCGACGTGACACCGCGATTATTAACACCTTGTGCAATAATTATAAGAACATTTTTTTCTGGCCACAAGGTGTGCGTGACCTTGATTATCTGCACTCTTTGGGAAATCACAAATCTGTCCATCTGCTAAGCCCGAGTGTAATGGCCTTTACAAAGTATTTATCCGACAACAACTCAGATTATATCGGTACCCGTCTCCATGCCGGGATATTAAGTTTACAAAACAAAAAAAGATCACTTATTATCGGCATTGACAATCGCGCCACGGAAATGATGAATGATATCAACTTACCAGTTCTTGAACAGGCGAAGCTGGACAAATTAGAGAGCCGGATTCATACCGAAGAGCCGGTGCAGATCAATATCCCGGAAGATAATATTCTAAAATGGAAGTCCCAATTCAAAATTTACCAATGATCAAAAAAATTATTAAATTTTTCCGACCGGTAAAGTGGCAAAATCTTAGGAATCTCGATCCCATTTCAAAGGTCTTCGGCTTTGACCGGGGAACCCCTATCGATCGTTACTACATTGAGAAATTTCTCAAAGACCACTCGGTGTTGATTCAGGGACGTTTTTTAGAAGTCGGTGATGATGTTTATATTAAGAAATTCGGGCAAAACATCACCCGCAAAGAAGTCCTATTTATTGACCACAATAATCCCAAAGCCACAATTATTGGCGACCTTACAAAGCAAGAAACCCTTCCAAACGGTAATATGGACGGTTTCATTTGTACACAAACTTTAAATTTCATCTACGAATTCCAATCCGCCATTCGCGGCATTCATTTTTTATTGAAACCGGAGGGAGTGGCTCTCGTAACAGTCGCAGGATTATGCCAAATCTCGCAATATGACATGGATCGCTGGGGTGATTATTGGCGCTTTACAGATTTATCCATTACAAGAGCATTCAAAGAGATCTTTGGCGATACAAATGTCGAAGTCACCACTTATGGCAATGTCCTCTCAGCTGTGGCTTTGCTTGAAGGAATCGCGGCCGAAGAAATGACAGCCAAAGAGTTAGATTATTGTGACAAAGTCTATCAAGTCGTTATTGCCATTAAGGCGCAAAAAAGATGACAAACATTTTCAAGAATTCTCCTGCCTATTTCCTTTTTACCTCCAAAGAATACCGTCTGTTCTTACGGCTTTGGGGCCAATACGGTAATGTCGCTCGCTACTCTCCACGATCCATTCCTTTTGGCAAATATAAATTCTTTGTGCCGGATTGCGCTTCCTTTATAGGACAACACCGAGAAATATTTTTTGAAGAAATTTATAAATTTACCGCAACTCATCCACATCCGGTCATTTATGACTGCGGGGCTAACATCGGCATGAGTTGTTTATATTTTAAAAAATTATATCCGCACGCCAAAATCAAAGCCTTCGAAGCCGATCCTGAAATTTTCAAAGTTCTAAAACAAAATTTGGCAGATAATAATATCCAGAACGTCGAATTGTTCAATAAAGCGGTCTGGATTTCCGACGATAAAATCCAATTTGGAGCCGACGGGGCCGACGGAGGATCAAGCTATCAGCAAAAGGGCCGTTCCATTCGAGTGGAAGGAATCCGATTAAAAAGCCTTTTGGAGCAGGAAGAACGCGTTGATTTGCTTAAAATCGACATCGAAGGTACCGAGGTTGATGTCATCGCTGATTGCGCCCCGATTTTAATGAAAGTTACAAACTTATTCATTGAATATCACAGCTGGAATAATCAAGAACAGCATCTAGGACAAATATTGAATATCTTAAAGGAAAATGAATTCCGTTATTATTTTCAAACGATCAATCAGAGTAAAACGCCGTTTATCAATAAAAGAAGGGATACGGACATGGATTTTCAACTTAATATTTTTGCTTATCGCGGTCTTTCCTCTGCCCAATGACAGCCATCTCGCCCCTATCCCAAAGTGTTATTTTTATGGGGCAAACTGTTCGTGGTTTTCTCAATCGCATCGATTCTCCGGCCGTCATCCTTCTTTACCACAGAGTCGCCGATCTTGTGCGTGATCCGCAATTGCTTGCCGTAAACCCCGACAACTTTTATCAGCAAATTGATTTTCTTAAAAAAAATTATTCCGTCCTGACCGTTGAAGAATTCCATAACATCCTGCGGCAAGGAAAGATCTTTCCCAAGAAAAGTCTTCTACTGACTTTTGATGACGGATACGCTGATAATCTCTATCAAGCCTTGCCTGTCCTTGAAAAACTTAATACCCAAGCGGTGTTCTTTGTTGCTACTGGAAACATTGGAACTCCCCGTGAATTCTGGTGGGATGACCTAGAGCGTATTTTTTTGACCGACGCTGTACTGCCGCCAGCGTGTTCGCTGGCAATACGAGGACACCAATACCAATTCAACACTTCTGAAGAAAACAAATATCTCACATATCAAAGAATTCATCCGATCCTCAAACCCCTAAAGTTTGCGGAACGGGAAGAGGCGCTGCAAAAACTGTACCAATGGGCAAGTCTAAAAGAGCAGGGCCGCGAAACCCACCGGGTGATGACCGAAGAGGAAATCCTTAAAATGAGCCAATCCCAAAGCGCGGTCATCGGGACGCACACCGACACGCACGGCACATTATCTTCATTGTCCTATGACGAACAATTGGCCGATATTCAAAAGTCGCAAAGCCGTCTGGAAAGAATCACCGGCCGGCCGGTTGAATATTTTTCCTATCCCTTTGGAGGGAAAGCTGATTACAATGCCGACAGCGTCAAAATCGTCAAGCAACTCAAATTCAAAATGGTCATGGGCAATTATTACGGGCAGGTCCATCGGTGGACTAACGCGCACCAACTCCCCAGAATACTCGTCCGGGATTGGGACTTAAAAACATTTAAACAAGAAATCAAACAATTCTTTCACCATTAATGAAAATCGTTATCGTTAATACAAATCAATCCATGGGTGGCGCTGCTAAGGCTGCCTTACGTCTATTCCAAAGTTTACGTACTCAAAAAGGAGTTGTCGTAAACTACCTCGTAAGTACAAAAGCATCTTCCGATCCGGATGTTCTTTGTCCTTGGCCGACATTTTCGCACGCAACCACGACGCTGTTGTATTTACTGGATAGTTTTGTTCTGCGATTCTATCCCAAGCGAAAACGCATGTTATTTTCTTTAAACCGGCTACCGACTAAATTGAGTTCGCTTATAAATAACCTTAATCCGGACATTGTGCATTTTCATTGGATAAATTTCGGGTTTATCCCGATCGAAGAATATGAAAGGATCAAGTGCCCCATTGTCTGGACGCTTCATGACTCATGGGTTTTTACCGGCGGATGCCACCTCCCGTCTGATTGCACTAAATATGAGCAACATTGTGGGGCATGTCCACAATTAGGAAGTTCGGAGTTGACAGACTTATCCTATAAAACCTGGGAACGAAAGAAATCGGCCTACGCCAAGATCAAATTATCTGTCATTACGCCGAGCCGGTGGCTGGCGTCCTGCGCTCAAAAAAGTTCGCTCCTAAAGAACTGGCCCATCCGGGTGATACCCAATGGAATTGATCTTGAAATATTTTGTCCAAGCGACAGGAAAGAGGAACGCAAAAGATTAGGATTACCGGAAAACAAAAAATTAATTTTGCTATCAGCATTCGGCATAGAAAGCGACCCCAACAAAGGGCTTCATTTATTCGATGCGCTTTTTAAAGATTTAAAGAACGCCGGGCTCACGGATCTCGAATTTCTTATCCTCGGCACAAAAAAGGTAAAGAAAAACACCAATCGTATTTTTCCCGTACATGACTTGGGAACTTTAAAAGATGAGCGAAGAATTGCTCAACTCTACCAAGCGGTTGATTTAACGCTTCTCTTGTCAAGACAGGAAAACCTTCCTTTCACCGTCATGGAATCTTTGGCCTGCGGGACCCCGGCTGTTGCTTTTCATGTAGGGGGGATTCCAGATATCATTGAACATCAGATCAATGGTTATTTAGCTAAACCTTTTTCTATTGAAGACATTGCGGCCGGGATCAAGTGGTGCCTGGAAGATAAGGGACGTTATGTCCAATTGGCACTCAAAGCGCGCAAAAAATGCGAAGAAAATTTCTCTCTTGAACAATTAAGAAAATCTTATTTAAGTTTATACCATGAACTCCAACGATAACAACATCGTCAAAAACATGGTCAAAAATAGAACTAAAACTCAAACGGATCCATTGAAGCCATGATTGACGACGCTGAAAATAAGGTCTCAAAATTTTATAATACCGTAGGTTGGGAAAAGGAAGGGGAAATCTCCGAAGATGCACGGCGCTGGGAAGACCTACGCAAACATGCCGCTGATTATATCAGCAAATGCCGGCTGAGAGTTTTACGTCACATACCCGAGCAGGGCGAGAATATTCTTGATATGGCATCGGGTCCAATCCAATACCGGGAGTATTTAGTATACTCCCAAAACTTCAAGAAAAGATACTGTGTCGATTTGTCCTTAAGGGCATTAGAACAGGCGCGGGCTAAAATCGGGGAACATGGGGTTTTCCTACACGGCTCCTTCTTTGATCTTGCTTTTGAAGAAAACTTTTTCGATTGCGCTATTAGTCTGCATACCATTTATCACATGGATAAAGACAAACAAGAAGCGGCTGTACGTAAACTGGTCGCTATTACGAAGGTCGAAAAGCCGGTGATCATTGTTTATAATAATCCCCAGACCCTCATCTCGGGACTTGAAGGGCTCTTTCGCTGGATAGGCAAAACCGGCCGCAGCTTGAAAAGGACCCCGTCAGCTAAGGAGGCAGAGTCTACTTTATACATTTACACACATCCGCTTGAATGGTGGAACAGATTTAAAGATATTGCCGATGTAAAAATTTTTCCTTGGCGTTCATTTGGTTCAAATACGCAGAAAAAACTAATACCCAATAACACCATAGGGGAGAAGGCCCTGGCAATACTGTTTAACCTGGAAAATAAGTTCCCTGGCTTTTTTGTAAGATATTTTCAATACCCCATGGTTGTCCTCACAAAAAAATAATAAGTGATCACTTTAATTAAAAAAATCTTACGTCGCATCTACGAAATTGATATACAGTTCTTTGCGACACATCCCCAAAATGTGAAATGTAATATTTGCCTTTGGGCAGGAAAATACTTTGTCGACGACGATTGGCATAAACAGGTTGTTTGCCCACGGTGCCGGTCGCAGGTTCGTCATCGGTTATTATTGGCGGCCTTAACGTTCCTCCCGGAATGGTCATTTGAAAAGATCATGAACGATAAACGTCTCCTGCATTTTGCCCCGGAAGAAATCTTAAGCGAAATTCTTCGCAAAAAGGCAAAAGAGTATGTGACCGCCGATTATTTACAAAAAGCGGTCGATCTCAACCTTGATATTACCGACATGAATATCCCCGACGCCTCTTTCGATCTTTTAATCGCTTGTGATGTCCTGGAGCATGTTGGCGACGACAAAAAAGCTTTGCGTGAAATTCACCGCGTCTTAAGCGATACCGGCATCGCCATATTCACCGTCCCGCAAAAGGACGCTTTGCCGCAGACACTCGAATATCCAGCCGTCACGTCTCCCAAGGACCGCGAACGAATTTTCGGGCAAGGGGACCACCTGCGGATATACGGCAACGATTTTCCATCGGTGGTAGAGACATTTGGCTTTAAAGTGACATCCATTGATAAAAAATGCTTTGATCCAGAAATCGTCCGTCAACATACATTGTTTCCTCCCGTGCTTTCCAAGCGGGATCTTGCCACAAATTACCGGAAAATATTTTTTGCCAGAAAGCATCAGCCATGAACACTGACCTTAAAGTCACCATTATCACCGCCTGCCTCAATGCTAAGGATTTAATCGAAGGAACCATCCGATCGATTTTGTCACAGACATATCCCAACATAGAGTATCTTATTATCGACGGCAGATCGACCGATGGCACATTAGACATCCTGAAAGAATATCAGGACAAAATACGCATCATTTCTGAACCCGATCGCGGCATTTATGACGCCATGAATAAGGGGATTCGATTAAGCCATGGACAGCTTATCTATTTTCCCAATGCCGGGGACGAATTTGTTAATCCCCATGTCATAGCCCAAGCTGTAAAGTACTCACAAAAATATCCGGATTGCAAAATAATTTATGGAAATATCCAGCCCATCAATCCCTCGGGAATGTGGATCAGCAATGAAAAAACCTGCATGGGCAAAGTTAAAAATGCCCGTTATCTCTTTAGTAATATGTTTTCTCAACAAAGAGCCTTTTTCGATCGTTCCGTTTTTGAACAAATTGGTTATTTTGACGAGTCCTATAAAATAATGGCAGATTTCGATCTGATTTTTAAAGCTTATCAACATAAAATTCCTTTTGGATACATGAATAATTTAATTTTGAATACTCCACTGGGAGGGTTTAGTAGTGTTCACATAGATAAATTCCTAAAAGAACGGCTACGGAGCCTTAAATATTTACGGTGGTGGCAGTGGTACTGGGCAATTGATCTTTTCATAGGAGCTTTGAATCGCGGTAGTTTTAAGAAATATTTTAAAGTCAAAACCAAACCATGAATATCCTCCACATTTCTACTGCTGATCTACGCCATGGGGCCGGAATTGCTGCGTTCCGTCTGCATTCCGCGTTGAAAAAGGCGGGCCACATATCCCATATGCTCGTCGCAGAAAAAACGTCGACGGATACGGACGTTGTCTCTCTCATCCCTGAGAAACAACCCAAGGTTCTTCGCCAGCTTCAAAACGTCATCGAACTGGGGATCAACACATTTGGACCGCAAAACGTTTTTTCATTTTTTGCCAAAGACCTGGAAAATCATCCACTGATCAAGCAAGCCGACATCATTCATTGCCATAATTTGCACTGGCCGTTTAAAAATTTTCCTCTCGATTTTTTAAACATCGGCCGGACCAAACCGCTCGTTTGGACCTTGCACGATATGTGGCCGTTGACCGGGCATTGTTTTTATTCTCAAGAATGTGAAAAATGGAAGACTGGTTGCAAAGGAGGCTGTCCTCAGTTATTCACTTTTATTCCCTTAGCCTGGGACTCTTGCCCCATGCAATGGAGAATTAAAAACAAAATTTATCATGAGACTAAATTCTCAGTCATTACTCCCTCCATCTGGCTCACTATTCTGGCCCAACAAAGTCCTATGCTCTCCGGACACAAGGCGGTTGTGGTCCCTAATATCGTCGACACAGAAATATTCAAAGTTTCCGATAAATTGCAATTACGCCGAACTTATGATTTCGCAGAAAAAGATCGTTTACTTTTATTTGTCGCCGGAGACATCAATGTTGTGGTTAAAGGGCTAAAAACTTTGCTACAAAGTCTCATCGACATACAGGAGTCTAATCCGAATATCGTTCTCCTTGTCGCTGGGAAAGGTGATCTTCCGAGTCAATATAAAAAGAGAATTCGCCACCGCCATTTCGGAAAAATAGCTGACCCCAAAAAACTCGCCGAACTTTATAATTTAGCCCATATAACAACGGCTCCAAGCATTGCAGAAACTTTCGGCAATGTCGTCGCTGAAAGTATGTCCTGTGGCACTCCGGTCATCGGCTCTCGCGTCGGCGGAATTCCCGACATGATCGATCATAAAATTAATGGCTATCTTTTTGAACCGGGAAATGTGGCCGCGCTGACCCAAGGACTGCAATATTTTCTTTCGGACGAAAAAGCTCGACTTAACGCCGGAGAACAAGCCCGAATAAAAATAGAAAATAAATTTTCAGAAAAATCCATAGTGACGGCTCATTTGCAAATTTATGAAAAACAATTACACTGGATAAAGAAAAATAAGGAGCCACAGTCCATTATATGAAATTCTTAATCACCGGCGGGGCGGGGTTTATCGGTTCAAACTTGGCGGACTTTCTTTTGTCCCAAGGACATTTTGTCCGTGTTCTTGATAACTTTACGACCGGCAAAAAAGACAACCTCAATCAGGCCCAGAACCAGGGCAAAGACCAATTTGAATTATTAAGCGGCGACGTTCGTGACCTGGTAATTGTGGATCGGGCTTGTGTGGGAATCGATGTTGTTCTGCACCAGGCCAGCCTCAAGTCCGTGCCTGAATCGCTTAAAATTCCCAACGCTTATAATGAAGTCAATATCCAGGGGACCGTAAACGTGCTGGAAGCGGCAAAAAAAAATGGTGTAAAACGTTTCGTCTTTGCTTCATCGAGTGCGGTGTACGGAGACAATGACCAATTTCCGCTTAAAGAAACCGCCTTGCCTGTGCCGCTTTCACCTTATGCGGTAACAAAATTATGCAAAGAATACTACTGCAAGATTTTTTCGGAAAGCTTCGAACTTTCCACGGTGGCGTTACGTTACTTTAATGTGTTCGGGCCCCGACAAGCCAAGGACGATGAATATTCCGTCGTTATTCCCAAATTCATCGATTGCCTTAAAAATGACCGGCCCACACCGATTTTCGGCGACGGAGGACAATCGCGCGATTTTATTTATATCGATGATGTCGTGATGGCTAATTATTTGGCCGCGACTGTTCCTGACATCAAACATGAAGTCATCAATGTCGCATCCGGTAAGGACCACACCATTCTGGAGTTAACAAAAACGTTGAATCACATTCTCAATAAGAATATCGCGCCGCAATTTCTTCCTCTGAGAATGGGAGATATTTACCGGAGTGCCGCTGATATTTCCAAAGCTAAAAGAATTCTCGGCTTTCATCCTGCAGTGAGCCTGGAAGAAGGCTTGCGCCGCACGGTAAAATATACGTAAAATGCTATTGAACATATCAGAA
>JANPFV010000048.1:0-8805 GCA_031423615.1 Candidatus Omnitrophota bacterium | reverse complement strand
GCTTTTGCTCATATTGATCCCAACGTCCACGTCGTGAATAATCAAATCCTGTAAGGTGATATAGGACGAAGGATTGGTAGATAGCTTGATCCCGTCGGCGCCGTTACCGGTAATTTCTAATCCTTGAATGGTCAGATAGCTTGAGCCTTCAATATTGATGGTATTTTGTTGAGATGCCAGTAAAGAGCGGGTAATAACCGGTGTTGCTTCTCCCGGCGCCCCCATAATCACAATAGGTTCCAAGGCCGTTCCTTGAACAGCCAAAGAAATTCTTGCCGTGTCTTCATAGGTTCCCTCGTGAACAATCAAGGTCTCACCCTTTTTAAGAATGCTGGCCGCTTTTGAAAAACTGTCTCCTTGATAGACATGAATTTGTCCGGGAAGAGGATTTGGACGCACTTTCACCGTTGCATTCTGTACCGTCGTGCCATTGGGACCACTGCATGTCAGCGTATAAGTCGTATTGACGTTGGGAGAAAATGTTTGTGTGCCCCTTAAAGATTTGATTCCACTCCAGCCACCGCTGGCATTACAACTGGTGCTATTGATCGTTGACCACGTCAGTGTGGCAGAAGCGCCCGGATAAATATAAAGCGGGGTAGCCGTCAAATTCACGACGGGTGCTTTGGTCATTGGCGCTGGCCGAAACGCCAGCATACGTCCATTGTTCTGAGGAACAAACATGACTCCTAATTGCGGGTGCCAGCGTGCCTTGCCGTAAAATCGTGTTGGCGCAACAGGAAGAGCAACGGAACTGTCTATTGCCAAAGTCTTTTGATCAGAAACAAAATAACCACTTGCATCCAAGGGATCAGATGGAAGCATAATAAAGTAGGATTTTAAGACCCCGCCGCCATAATCTTGCAAAATCAAAATTCTGTGATTTACGGCATCGTACTGCATGGCCGGTGCTCCGACAAGGTTTAACCCTTGGCCGATATTTAGTCGGCTTTGGGTTCCATTATCGACATCCTGCATAATCAATCCCGCAGGATTTAAACCGTCTGGCCAATACCATAAATGCCGTCCATTGGCGGCACCATCGGTAAAGGCGCCGGTTGTCTGTCTGTTTGGTGCAACATTCGTGGTGGGACTAATCAACGGAGAAATCGTTGCGGACTTAATTCCCTTCGTAAAATCAATATACCAATATGCAGCTGTCCCGTTGGCAACATCAACGGAAACATAAATACGTTTTTGATCGTGGGAAAGAGCGGTGTGCTGGCCATAGACCCCATAACGAATGAAGTCGGGTTGATATCCGGACATGATACGATTCCATTCCCCGGTTTGCACATCCTTGTACCACACTGGCATCTTACGATGGCCGCTGGGCCATAAACTCGCGGAATCCACCATATTGGCAACGGATGATCCATAGGGGTGCCAAGAACTCATGAATGGGCCTTGAATTCCTTCAACGGCAATGTACGCCCCTACGCCGGTACCCGTCATCGTCGCCGGAATATAATTAGGCCCCAGATGACTAAATCCGTAGGGATTGTTTTTTCCCAATTGCCCGGTCAACATTTTTTTAGGAAAGATCCAGCCTTGGTAACCCATCGGGAATTGGGCTCCCGCAGCAACCCAAGCGGCTGTCATGTCCACTTCTGTTCCCCAGCCATTGCCGGTTTTGCGATTGGCCGGCAGAGCGTTAAACTCGTCTAGGTTGTAATATAAATCTGCCCCGTTGACTGCCGAGGTTTCAAAATACGGCTGTTGAAACCAATCAAAGGATGGGGAATCTTCAGAGATATTTAATTTTAAAATTTGATTTTGAACGCGTTCATTACCACCTGCGCCGTAAACCATCGTGCCGAAGGGCCCGCCCACGTCTTCTAACAATACGCCCGAAGAATGATTACCCATGACATCTCGTCCCACTCCTGGGTTTTCAGCGTAACCGTAGGGAACAATTCCTCCTGGAAAAACAACGGTGGCATCGGCTTGCGAAGGAACGCCGGAACTGACATTAAATAAAGTATCATATTGCGTCATCGCTTGCCGCCATGCCGGCAACTTTATTCCGCCATCAGGTGCTGCCACAATGATTTCAGCCGTTTTGGACTGTAAACCTCCGGGTCCGGTACAAGTCACTGAATAATTGGTTGTGGCGGTAAGTTTAGGTGTCGTATAAGTTCCGCTGACCGCCGTGGCTCCCCACGGGGTAGAACAAGACGTGGCATTCGTCGATGACCATGTTAAAGTCGAAGTCGCATTATAAACAACGGATGTCGGATTTGCGGTCAATGTTACGGTGGGTAATGGCGTTGTGGCCGCGACGGTGACGGTTGTCGGCGCTGTTTTTGACCCGCCGGATCCGGTACAAGTCACAGTATAATTGGTCGTGGCGGTAAGTTTAGGTGTCGTATAAGTTCCGCTGACCGCCGTGGCTCCCCACGGGGTAGAACAAGCAGTGGCATTGGTCGATGACCATGTTAACGTCGACGTGGCGTTGGAAACGATCGATGAAGGATTTGCGGTCAATGTTACGGTGGGTAATGGCGTTGAGGCCGCGACGGTGACGGTTGTCGTCGCTGTCTGGGATCCTCCTGCGCCGGTACAAGTCACTGAATAATTTGTTGTGGTAGTAAGTTTAGGCGTTATATAAGTCCCGCTGACTGCCGTTGATCCCCACGGAGTAGAACAAACAGTGGCATTGGTCGATGACCAGGTTAACGTTGCAGTGGCATTATAAGCAATCGATGTTGGACTTGCCGTCAATGTTACGGTCGGTAATAAAAGGATTAGCGGAGTAGCTTCTTCGGTACCTAGACCCGCATTATAAAGCGTAGCAACTTCGTCCAATGTAATAGCTTTTTTATAATAACGAAGATCGTCAATACTGCCACTAAAGAAATCTGGATTCCAACCGGTACTAAAGGAAGCGATGCGGCAATAGGCTACAGAGGGTTTAATAGTATTGAGCCATCCAGCCGGATTTTTACTTGACCACACATTAAGGAGTTGTTCGGTTCCATTGATATAAATTTTAAGTCTAGTCCCATCCTGAGTGATGACAACATGGGAGTAGGTATTAATCGGTGCACTACTTGGTGGAGTGACAATGCCGTACATTGTCCCCGCCCCGGAAATCGCCACCGTCATAGCTTGTAAACCTTTACTCCACGCCAGTTCAAAATGTCCATTTGTAGTTGCAAAGCTTAAAATTGGTTCACCATTCAGGGGCTTGACCCAGAGACTAAATGACCCAACACTATCATTGCGAATATCAGTGAATAAATTCTTTAAATCAACGTATTGGTTGCTACCGTTAAAAGTCAAAGCTTTATTGATCTTTCCCGTGGTAGAAAGCGTCGAAGTATTAACGTTGGCCAGCCCGTTATGAACCGGAAAAGAATCATCCGTGACAATCGAATTAGCTGCGCTGTCATTAAATTTATACTGTGCGAAAGCCGCAGCTAATGCGCCGGGTGGTGCGGGGCTAGACTCTTCTGTTCCTGCCCCTTTGTTATAAAGATTAGAAATTTCGCTCGGTGTTAATATGGTTTTGTAATAACGAAGATCGTCCAGGCTTCCCTTAAAGAAATCAGAATCTTTTCCAGTGCTGAAAGAACCGATACGGCTATAAACGACGTTCGGTGTAATTTTATTAAGCCATCCACCGGGATTTTTATTGGATAAAACTTTTAATGTCTGTTCTAGGCCGTTAATATAAATTTTCAGTTTAGTTCCGTCCTGAGTAACCACTAGATGAGTATAAACATTGGCTGGAACACTGCCATCGGCTGTTAAGACACTGTACATTGTCTCCGCCCCAGAAAGCGCAATAACAACGGCCTGTAAGTTTTTGACCCACGCAATTTCAAAATAGCCGTTAAAAGTGGCAAAACTTAAAATGGGTTCGCCATTAACGGGTTTGACCCACATATTAAAGGAGCCGATCGTATCATGGCGCACATCATCAAATAAATTCTTTATATCAACATATTGATTTATCCCATTGAATATTAAGGCTTTATTAATCTTGCCTTCTGTAGAAATTGTCGAGGTATTAACATTAGCGACACCAATATTAGCGGAGGCAGACTCATCAAAAACGATGGTATTAATAGCGTTATCATTGAGCTTATATTGAGCGAAAGGAACTGCAGCAAAAGCCGCGTCAGATAAAGCAAGAATTGATCCCAGTATTAATATTTGCAGGATTTTTTTAGTGGGCAACATTTAAGTTCTCTTTATTCTCCAAGTCGAATTTTATAGAGTTTTCTTAATGACGACTAAAGTATAAAACATAAAAGGGTGATTAGCAACGGAGGCAGTGTATACACAGTGTGTAGGCTAAATTTATTAGCGTTTATTTGATGCAGATTCTGGAAGGTTTAAAGCTGGCTTTTATCGTAGATGGATTCTTGCTGGGTCTTTAAGTCGATCAATTTGATCTTCTCAAAATCTTTAAATTGATAAAGCCGGCAGGTTTCGGCAATGATGTTCCAGATTTCGTCCCGGGTTTCACCCGTCGGTGGAAATCCGCTTTGCATGAATTGATACTTGATGCGGTTTTCGATTTGTTTGGCCAGGAAATCAGGCAACGTGACTTCTTCTATTTTTAAATTCGTCCCGGTCTTATCGCCGACCATTTTTTCGTCCCCGAACATTTCAAAAACATAACGCTTACCGTATTCTTCATTCGTGATAGCCGGTGGATTGGATAGGGCCATTTTCATGTCTTCAAAATAATTAATGGCCTTGATGGCGACACCGTTCTTGGTGTCGGCAAAAACCATGACAAAAAATTCCGGCGGCGGATCTTTGCTGACCGGCGAGTGCGGATTGTTCTTCATTTTTTGCACGACGTCATTTTCCACTGCCAAAGACGCGCTGACTTGCCCGACGTCGAAATAGGCGCGCGTCAAAGCCGTCAAAATGTCGCGCTGTTTTTTACTATACTCGTCGGCATACTTGTTTTGATATGTCATCTTCTGATCATACTTTCTTGTTTTTTCAAGATCGTAGCTGACTAAGAATGTCTTAGTGGGATGATCAAAGACGGCCTCTAAAAAGGAAAGCGACCAGCTTTCCATCATCGAGGCTTTGGGCGCCTGGTTTTTCGGTGCCGCACGAAAGTCCACAATCCCGTCCCTAAGCGGAACATAAACCCACATCGTGCGTCCTTGCGGAATAACTGTGACATCGTATTTGAGCTCTTCGCGGCAGATTTTGAGAAAATATTCCTGGGCGGCCGTCAGGGTCGTGATCGGTGGGCGCGGCTTTTCACAGCCGACTAATAAGATAATTATAAATAAAAAAAGGGGGAGTAAGGGAAAGGTTTTTTTCATGCATTGGGTCCGGCCAGACGAGTAAGCGGTTTGACCCCGAACTTATTAAAAATGGCTTGGATTTCATCGTATTCAAGTTCTTCTTTTTTCAATAATTCTTCCGAGAAATAAATCAAGAGGTCTTTGTGCTGGTTGAGGATCTCGCGAACGTCTTTAATGCATGTTTGTAAAACATCTTGTACATCCGCGTCCAGAGTTTCCAATGTTTTGCTGGAAATCAAATTAGCTTGCCGATAGATACTGCCATATTGTTGAAAATCTCCGATATAACCGCTTTTGCCCATACCGTAACTAAAGACCATATTGCGGGCAATTCGTAGTGCCGTGTGAAAATCCGATCCTGGACCGCCGCCGACTCCACTCGTGGTAGAACCGAAGATCATATCCTCCGCAACATAACTGGCTACACAAATTTTAATTTGGGCCAGGAAGTATTCGCGATTGTGCGAATAGTGTTCTTCCTGCGGGCGATGAGAGACAAATCCCAGCATTCCTCGACGGGGAACAATGGTCGCCTTGACCACATCGTCCTTAGGATGGATCATGTAGGCGAGAATGGCATGTCCGGCTTCATGATAAGCGGTCCATTTTTTATCTTCCGGGGACATGAGAATGTTGGACTTTTCGCCAAAAGTCACCCGGTCATAGGCCGTGGAAAGATCTTTAGTCGTAATGACATCGCGTTTATTGCGCACGGCTATGAGTCCGCTTTCCCGGATCATGGCGTCAATATCCGCAGGCGAAAACCACAGGGTTTTTTGTGCGAGGACATCAACATTAATGGAAGGGTCGGCGTTGACTCTTTTGAGATAAAATGTAAGCAATTCTTTGCGTTCGTTGAGATTGGGGCGGTTGATATAAATTTTTCTTTCAAAACGTCCGGAGCGCAATAATGCTTCATCCAGTTCATCTTCTGACGCATTGGTCGCCCCCATGACGACAATATTGTTTTCAAATTTTCTTAAGCCGTCGAGTTCCGTCAGGATTTGGTTGACCGTGGCATTGTGGGAAATGGCTGCGCCGCCGCCGATTCCGCTATCCCCCATTCTGGGCCGCGCGATGGAATCGATTTCGTCGATAAAAATAATACAGCCGCCGTAAATATCAGCTAATGCACGAGCCTGTTTGAATAACGCTTTGATTTGTGCGGTGCCTTGCCCGACGAAAATACCGACAAATTCACTGCCAACGGCTGAAAGCATGGGGATGCCACATTCGGTAGCGATGGCTTTAGCCAAATACGTTTTTCCGCAACCGGGCGGCCCGATCATCAACAATCCTTTAATGATTTTGCCGCCTATCATCTTGATGAGGCCGCGGTCTTTGAGAAGCTCAATTAATTCCCAGGCTTCTCTTTTAGCAGATTCCATGCCGATGACTTCTTCCCACTTGACTTTAACCTGGGCCTGCTTGATGCGGCTGCCGGTGAATTGCGCAATCCCCCCGGAAAACAAGAACCATTGGCCCCACAGGAAAATAGCGCTTTGAATGACCGCCGCAGCGATCCCCGTCAAAAAGAAAAATCCCATATACGCCATGATTTGCTGGCGGCCATAGGATTCGAGTCGGACGAAGTTGATCATCCCGCGGTAAAAGAAGAAGCCAATACTGGAAAAGATAAGAATGGCCAGAATAATAATGAGGATCCGTAGCCAGAAGAGGCGCAAAAAGATAAAAGGTGCTTTGAGAGGGTCGTGTTTTATGGATGCCATAGTTGAATTTAATTTACCATTTATAATGTGAAAAGTATAACACAATTCTAGGAACCTTGACTTTAAAATACAACTGTGTTACTTTACGTTAATCATTTTTAGAACACTTTCACAAATTTTATAAGGGTTGGGCAATATGGCAAAAATCAAATACGTCAAATCTCGGCAAATCATTGACTCCCGCGGAAACCCCACTGTTGAAGTTGATGTTCTTTTAGGCAGTGGGGCTTTTGGCCGCGCGGCCGTTCCTTCGGGCGCATCGACCGGAGAATATGAAGCCATTGAATTGCGCGATGGCGACAAGACCCGCTGGATGGGCAAAGGTGTAGGAAAAGCGGTCAACAATGTCAACACCCTTATCGCCAAGGCCATCAAAGGCGAAAAAGCAGACTTTGAAGCCATCGATCAAATCCTGTTGGATTTGGATGGCACCGACAACAAAAGTCAATTGGGCGCCAACGCTATTTTAGGCGTTTCCATGGCCGTGGCTCACGCCGCCGCCGCAGACAAGGATGAACCGCTGTACCGCTATCTCGGCGGCAACAAGGCCAACATTCTTCCTGTTCCTTTGATGAACATTATCAACGGCGGGATGCACGCCGACAACAATTTAGACATTCAGGAATTCATGATCGCCCCCATCGGCGCTCCGACATTTTCCGAGGCCATGCGCATGGCCGTGGAAGTTTTTCACAATTTAAAGAAAATTCTGCATGACAAAAAGCTTTCTACTTCCGTCGGAGATGAAGGCGGTTTCGCCCCGAATTTGGGCAAGAATGAAGAGGCTTTGTCCGTCATTATTGATGCGATCACCAAGGCGGGCTACAAGGCGGGCAAGGATGTTTTTATCGCCCTGGATTGCGCTGCGTCGTCATTTTATAACAAGAAGGGCGGATACGATTATAACGGCAAGATAAATTCTGCCGACGGGATGATTGCTGTATATGCCAATATGATTAAGAATTATCCCCTCGTTTCGATTGAAGACGGTCTGGATGAAAACGATTGGGACGGCTGGAAAGTTTTGACCGACAAATTGGGCGCCAAGGTCCAGCTCGTCGGAGATGATTTGTTCGTCACCAACGTCAAGCGTTTGAAAGACGGAATCCAAAAAGGCGTCGCCAATTCGATTTTGATCAAGGTCAACCAGATCGGCAGTCTGTCCGAAACCTTAGATGCCGTGAATTTAGCCAAGAAGAACAAATACACTTCGATCATGTCGCATCGTTCCGGCGAGACGGAAGACACCACCATTGCGCATTTGGCTGTTGCGACCGGGGTTGGCCAAATCAAGACCGGTTCTTTGTCGCGCACGGACCGTCTTTGCAAATACAATGAGCTTTTGCGCATCGAAGAAGAACTGGGGCATAAGGCGGTTTATGCCGGTTCGATGTGGGGGAAGATTGTCTGAGTCTTAAACCCAGAAGCCGATCATGATTAAAAACGCCCTTTGGCTTTTTGCATTTACCCTTTTTGCGTTATTTATTTTTTTACCGTCGTATACAAAACTGCAAGATTTAAAACAAAAAAACGCCGATTACAGTCGGCAGATCGAAGCGCTGAAGATTCGCAAGATCAAGTTGATGGAAGAAAAGCGTTTGTTGGAATCCGATCCGACGTATTTAGAGAAGATCGGCCGCGAAAAAATGGGATTGATCCGTAAAGGCGAGGTGGTTTACAAAATCACCCAGCCCACAAACGCAGAAAAGAAATAGCCGCGGGGTGGAGCAGCCCGGTAGCTCGTCAGGCTCATAACCTGAAGGTCACAGGTTCAAATCCTGTCCCCGCAACCA
>JANPFV010000047.1:0-15185 GCA_031423615.1 Candidatus Omnitrophota bacterium | reverse complement strand
AAAATTCCTCGACGCTGTGAAGCGTTGCAATGCGTTGAATATCGATACACGCAACGCTCCTTTAAAAGCTAACATGTTGCAACATAATCTGTTATGCATTAATTTTATCGGAGAGATGACCATTTTTAACAAAGTCCTGATTTTAAATTTTATGATGCTCTCACTTTTATAAAAGATGGCTGTGCCACCAGGTTCTGCACCCATAGGGCTTATATAAGTTGCGATTTCTTAATGTATAAAAAATAAAGCTTTGCTTTTCATTTTGAAAGAAATCCATGTCTCTCGATGGAATAAATCATAAAAGTACGACACAACAAACATTGTAAGGACAGCAGCAAATGCTGCCCCCAATATGCCCAGCCGCGGAATTAAAAGTAAATTTAAAGCAACATTGGTGATCAAGCCGCTTAAGGTGCGATAGAAAATAATTTTATTATAGTTTTCTGCAAGTAACCATTTGCCGCTTGCTACTCCAAGAAAGGAAAAGATAATCCCGCCAATATAGACTTTTAATATTAATCCTCCTTCAAATTCGTGACCAAATAATAGTAGCATGAATTGTTCTCCAAAAATAATAGTAACAATAATGATGAACAGCCCGATCTTAACCATAAGAGCATGCAGGCGTTGTATCCTGGCGTGATATAAAGCGGTATTTTTTTGCTTAGCATTTAAGATCGCTGGGAAAACTGAGTTTGAAATGACCATTGGGATAAAGTACCAACATTCACATAAACTTATTGCGGCGGAATAATTCCCAAGGGCTTGATTGCCCAGCATCAATTTGATCATGATTTGGTCAAGTCGCATATATAATAAAACAGCTATCCCGGCGCTGATAAGTGGGAACGCCGATTTGAGTAATTGCCACGCGATTTTTGTGTTAAAACACCACTTTTTCAGTGAGTATTTGTTTGTCGTCATATAGGTTATTATTAGCGCAGCAGCAAGTATCATGCTTTCTAAAACAGTGACAATTGCAAAGTTTATAAGAGGCGCTTTATTTAAAACAAGGATTATTTTTATGATTGCGATAATAGAGATTTGGATCAATTGCGCGATGGCCACCCGACGGGCAGTCACTTCTGCTTGATAATACGAATCAATAACATTAAATGGCTGAAAAAAAAGTCCTGCCGAAATGATGAGGACGAGAATGTTTGCAAGAGGATCTTGCTTGCTAAATTGTAAGAAAAATAATATTAGAAGAAAAGCAAAAAAAGCACCCAAAGTTCTTAGGCCAGCAGCGGTTCCTAATAATTCTTCCCTCTTGTGCTCCCCTTTAAATAATTCGCGTACTAAAATAGGTTCTAAATTAAGATGCGCCAGTATAGAAAACAAGAATACACAGCTACTTGCATAATTAAGAAGCCCATAATTACTTGGACCTAGATAACGTGCAACATAGCTGCCGACAAACAGAGCAGCTATGTTGCGAATAATTTTTTCAAGAAACATCCACGAAGTATTAAAAAAGTATTTTTTAAACTCCGCGATATCAGAAACGTTCAGGATTTTTTGGAGCATTCCTTACTTTCTTTTAGAAAACAACCGATCAAAATTATGCAAGACAACATGCCGCATGGTATTGATGAGTGTGAATAAATAAATCAATAATACTTTACTCAACAGTTTTGACCTACGCATACTTCCCTGCACCCAATAATAACCGGTCAATATTTTGAAAAGATCCGCAAAGCCGATCACGGGCGCAATTTCTTTTCCTTCTTTTTCTTCCATGTCCGCGCCATGGGTGAATTTTCCGTAAGTGTCGGCTTCTTCCCGTGACGGCCAATTGCAAAACAAATTAAAAATTTTTCCTATTTTTTCAGTGGGAGTTTCATCGCGCCAGGAATTTTGCAAAGTCGCGTCGAGAAAACTTTGTGTAAAGGCCACCGTGCCTTTTCTTTGTATGTCACTCCCCCACGCTTTAGCCGTCGCGGGCGGATCGCCTAGGACGGGCAGGATTTTGTCTCCGTCTTTTTCATATCGCAATGTCCGGCCATGATCGGCCGTGGCAAAAATCTCAGGCAATTCATATTGGACCAAAGGCATACGCCACAACATGTTTTCAGGATTATAAAGGAAAGACTCAGCGCTGTCATTTTTATATTTCCATAAAAGCCAGTTGGTCCCGAGATAATAACCTTTGACGCCGGCGGCGGGCCGCTGTTTTTCTTTATCGAGCATGCGGCTGATGGCGTATTGCGAAAGGGCGATCCAGCCGATGTCAACCAAAGCAAAGGGCGTCCCGTCGGTAAGTCCTTCTTGTTTTAAATACGCCACGGTTGTTTCATGTTTTTTTTCTGCGCTCTCAAGAACCATTCTCTTGATTGTGGGTCTTAAAAAAAGCTGCTGGAATTTTTTTTTCTCTGGGAGTGACAAAGGCCGGTCGAAATCTTTGATTCCCAACTCCGCGAGTTCCGGGGTCACGTGATCAACCACAAGTTCCATGCGCTTTAAAATTGTTTTCACGGATAAAGGTGTGAGCGGGTTCCACATCATCCAGCGAATATCGAAGGCGTCGATTTCATTCACACTTGCATACAAAAGCGATTGCCGGGAAACATAGAGATAACGTGTATCAAATTGAAAATGTCCGGTCGTGATCAGTAAATCGGCAATATCTTTAAGGATCAGCCCGTCGCGGGCCATGAAATACAAGCGTTTGACGCCGGCTTTTTTAGCTTTATAGAGAAGCCACCAGACAAATTCCGTGTAAAGCGGACCGATGACATTGCTGGCGGTGTTCCAAATGGTTTGTTGATGTTGGTCGTCACTGTGCCATGACTCTCTCGTCGTCTGTGCGCAACGGGCCAAGGCCGCACGAAATTCCGGCGTATGTCCGGGCAAGGTGTTAAGAACATTTTCGTAGCGGTTAAATAACAAAGCTGACACTGTCCGTTATCAATTTGCGGTAGGAGTGCTTTTGGGATTTAGAAACTTGTGGGTTTTATTGGCAATATAGCGAAAGAACGCCCTGCTACCCATGTTCTTAGTATCCTGATAAACCTTGTCCTTCATGCGCCAAACTTCGACCTGCATCGATGAATCTTTTTCTTTCTCAATTTTCATAAATGACCTCCATAGGATTTAATAAATATAATTCCTTTAAATATCCTTGCATTTTGTTCGCTGCGTTCACGCGGATCTGCTTGTCGATATTTGCCAAATGCCGGAAATTCCAACTTAATAAAATATCGAATTCATGATAAACACAAATGGCCACATGTACGGCATCATCAAACTTTTTTTGGGGAATAATTTTTTCTTTAAGATACATTTGTGCAAGATTATAGATTTTGTCCTGATCCTTTGGCTCAATATGAATAACCGATAAATTGAAAGCGTCAATAATACTTTTCAGCTTGTCTCTCAAGACAATATCCTTTGTGTTTTCGATTTCTGTGAGGACAAGACTGGATATATGCACATCATAAACAGAAAGATATTTTTTGAAGAACTCATTCGTAAGACTCTGTTTTTCCGGCGAGTCGTCGGCGTAGATAAAACTGAGGATGGACGTATCCAAGTACATTCTTAATTTTTTCATAGCTCTATTCTACCTGTATCACCTGCGAATTACCATAAAATCGAAAAAAATGCTTGGGAATGGGGTACCCATCCATGCAAGAAAGACAGGTTACTCAAAATGGTTTATAAAGCAACACGCAGATAAAGAAAATCCATAACAGCACATTGATCAAGAGCGGCCCATCCGATGCCAAAATTTCCCCGGGATCATCTCCCTGTTTCTTGACGTGGCTCAGATACAGATACCGAAAAATCCCATAAATGACAAAAACAACACTGTAAACCATATTGTAATTTCCAATCCTTTGCATGATTTCCGGCGACATGGCGTAAAGTCCATAGAAAGCAATGGCCAAGGTCGAGCAGATCATGATGATCTGGTCCAGAAAATAAACCGTGTAATGGGACAAGACATCGCGGTGCGATGAGGCTCCTGCACCGAGAGTGCCGATTTCATGGCGGCGTTTTGTAAATCCGAGAAACAGGGCTAAAATGAAAACACACATTTGCAGCCAGACAGATGGAATAATACTGCACGCTACGGCCCCGGCCCAGACGCGGATATGAAAACCCAGCGCGACAAAAATCACGTCGAGAATGACAAGAAATTTTGTAATGAAATTATAAATAAGGCTGATGCCGATGTACAAAAGCCCGGTTACCATAAGCAAAGGATTGACCTGTTTGCAAACCAGTAAACCTGTGCAGAGCAAAGCCCCGACGATGAAGGTAATTTGCACAACACTTAAGTTGAGTTTGACCAACGGCCGTTGGGATTTCTTGGGATGCAGGCGGTCTTTTTTACGGTCGCGATAATCATTGAAAACGTAAAGCCCGCTGGCAATCAGGGAAAATCCCAAAAACGCTATGACAGCACTCGTCAGTTTTCCTGTTTCCAAAAGTTGCCTGGAAAAAATGAGCGGGAAAAAAATAAACGCATTTTTGACCCATTGCTTGACGCGCAAAAGATTAAAAATCAGGCGGACAGTTTTCATGCGTTATCTCCTCAGCGAATAGTGAAATTAAGAAAATTCAAGCTGTCCATCTTCTGGCCCTTAAAATCAATCGGTTCTGGGCGATCCTGAGAAAGGTTATAAAAAGATAAGTTGATGACATATTCTCCGCGCGTTAGGGTTGGCAGTTTAAGATTGTAGCGTTCACGGACAAACTGCCCCTTCTCCCAGAGAGGGTTTGCATTAAAAGTATAGCCGATTGGGTGCTGTCTGAGAATAATCATTTTGCCATTTTTTAAGATCGAGATTTTGACCGCCAGAAAATCTTTGGTGGGAATTATAGATTGCCAGACAAATTCCAGAGGCAAAATCCGGTTTCCGGGCATTTTACGCCCTGCGCTAAAATATAACAACTTTATACGATTGCCGATTGTCATATTGATTTCATTAAGATGGTCCTCGGAGAAAGGCGTATTGGAATTTTCAATTAAAGGACTTTCGGCGTCATGCGGTTTGACCGTCGATAATAAAGAAATTTCCTCGATGGTCTCGCCGCTTTGCCAGGGACGGGAAAAATAAAATTCATTGAGCCGCATTAAATATTTGCGCTTTTGCTCTTCCTTGGCATCTAAAAGATCTCCCCAAAGCCAGGGACAATCCCAGTCGATTAAAGCATAAGGCGCCTGCGGTGGGATAAAGGGAGCATTCGTAAAAATATTATGGCCTTGCCATATATTTTTAAAAGAGTAAACATTTTGCCGGTTCGCCAAATGGCTCAAAAAATCAAATGTGCTTATGACTCCTGCGTCGGGAGGGATTTGATTTATGAGAATCCGCCGCGTCGGGTCCATCCGATCATCCCAATAAGAAATTTTTTCCGCAAATTTAGGCCAATGGTATTTCCAATTCAAGGCCAGACTTCCCCACGTTAGCAGGATTAAAAAAATGACTGCACCCTTAGAAAAACGATTTTTAATCCTCGCGTAAAATTCCAGCGTCGCTAAAAATAATAACGGAGTCAAGGTCGCCGCATAATGGTAATAAATGGTATGCATGGATTTGGTGCTGGAGAGCATGGCTTGCAGAAAAAGCGGTAGGCCGATCAGCAAGGTATTAAAACCCAAAAGAGGAAAGAATAATAAAGGATAAAAAAGGTCCTTAAGGTAAGATGCTGTCACCGGGTTCAATATAAGCCCGCGAAAGATATGGAGATTATTAGAGATAGTGTCGACCATAGAAATTCTTTCCTGCCCTCGCCAGTAAAGGCCCAGATAAGGGTTGACAAGCGAGTCCATCCCTTCGGTGTGCCGTATTAACGGTGTTATGATCATCATCTCGAGAATAAAAATTCCCGCGCCTATTCCCATCGCTGTCCACGCGAATTTGCGCAGGGATACGTTTTTTTGAAATAAGTTCATAAAGCCGAACATGAAAATAACCGGCGGAATATTCTCCTTGCAAAAACTCGCCAACAAACAGCATAAAACAAATTTTCCATAATGAGGCCAGGTCCGCAGATAATAATAAACCAAAAAAAGAAAAACGATGGCTAGGCCTTCAAAATGAAATTCGAAAATAAGCATAAAAAAGTTGGCCGGAAAAGCAAAGTAAAGGAGCATAAGGAGTAAACTGGCCGGGCTTCCCAGCTTTTCTTTGGCGATAAGATAAAAAACGAAACCTCCGACGACAAGAGAAAGCAGTTGGAAGGTGACCAAGGTCAACGCGCTCTGAAAGAGCCAATAGATGGGGATTAAGGCCAGCGAAATATATTCGGCGTGGTTGGTCAGAAAGTTTACTCCCCAGAGAGATCCGCTGAAAGATCCATGGGTCAAGGCCCACATGGCGTTGGCATAGATCGCCAAATCCCAGTCGTAATAACCGAAGTGGGAAAATTTAAAGACGAGGACGGTCATCCAAGCCGTAAAAACGCAAAGGCACAAAGTTACAGCGATAAAATTGGGATTGTAAAAAGAAAAAAAGTCAGCCAATGATTTTTTTAAAGATTCGGAGGCGCGCATTGGATACAAACCTTGGTGTTAAAGCTGTCGAATGTTTTATCGTGGATATGAAGCTGTTCAAAGGTCCTCTTATTGATATTAAAAATAGAGACATTCAAAGTATATTCGCCGGGCGCTAAGGTGGGAATCAATAAATTGTAGTATTCTTTGATATATTGCCCTTCTGTCCATGAGGGATTAGCGTTAAAGGCATATCCTACAGGATGGCCCTTTTGTAAAATGATTTTCTTATCTTTGCTAAGTTTTAATTCAACGCTTAAGAAGTCATCGGTTGGTTTTTGGGATTGCCAGATAAAAACCATGGGAAGGATGTTTTCCCGGCCAGCGGCTGGGGTTTTTATTTCAAAATGGATAAGTTTGGCCGTAGTCCCGATTTCAATGCCGGATTTTGCGGAATTGATTCCTGGGAAAGGCGAGCGCGAATTTTCTACCAAAGGCGCTTGCGGGGATTTGACCGTCGTCGACAATAAGGTGATTTCTTCGACGGCATCGACCGTTTGCCATGGGCGGGTGAAATACAAATTATGGATTTGGGACAGATAGGAAAAAGTGAGCTTCCTTTCGGAATTTAAAAGATCCTTCCACAGCCATGGGCAATGCCAATCAATCAAGGCGTAGGATACGGGCGGCAAAACAAAAGGACTTTGTCCGGTAAATGTGGCGTGATTGAGCCAGACATTATGCAGAGAATAGAGTCCTTTACGATTGGCCAGCCGGTCTAAAAAATCAAAACTGGCTAGGGCCGAAGCATTCTTGGGGATCTGGTCAAAAAAGTTTTGCCGCACAGGATCCAGTCGGTCGGTCCATCTTTCGATTCTTTTTTCAAATTCCGGTAAAAACCCTTTTACAAAGAGGCCGTATCCGGTCAGGGTAATCATAATAAAAAAAGAATAAAATAAAGGACGCAGGTATTCCTTGAGTTTTACAAGAGATTGGGCCGTTGCCAGAAAAATAAAAATGATGGCCGTCGCCGCATAATGGTAATACATCGTATGCATAGTGAAAGATGAAGCCAGAAAATGCTGCAAAAATATAGGCGCACCCAATAAAAGGGTTGCCGGGCTGAAGAAAGGGATAATATGAAACGGACTAAAAAGGTTCCACATATATTGACGGTTCAGCGGAGCGGTAAATGTGTCCCAGAGATTCCAAGCATTATGGATCCAGGAAGCCCCTTGGGGGGAAGTGTTCCAATACAAGTAAAGATAACTGTTTGCATCCGCCAATTTCTCGGCGTGGCGCAGATAAGGGGTGATGAGGAATACCGATAAAACAAACATCCCTCCACCTAAAATCAAAGGACCGAGAGTCCAGATTTTTTCTTTAGGATCCCGTTTGAACAGAATCAGAAGACTGAACATGAAAACGACTAAGGAAATGTTTTCTTTGATCAAGGTGGCAAAAAAGGAGCTGACTAAAAAAGGAATGAAACGGCGGTTTAATAAGAAATAATACATTAAAAAAATAAAAAGAATGGCCAGGTTTTCAAAATGGAATTCATAAATCATCATGAAAAGATTGGCCGGATGGATCTGGTAAAGCACCATGAACAAAAAGCCGGTCCGCCAGCCTAAAAGTTTTTTTGCTATCAAATAAAAAATAAAAGAACCGGAAACAAAAGAAAGGATTTTAAAAACGACCAAGGTAAAAGCGCTGGGGAATAATCGGTAAAAAGGCGTCAGGAAAAAGGAAATATACTCGGCGTGATTGGTCAAAAAATTTGTCCCGAACAAAGAGGCATGGGTTGAACCATGACTGAGGGCCCATGTGGCTTGCGCATACATCGCCAAATCCCAGTCGTAATAACCGAAATAGAGAAATTTTATCAGAAGAAGATTGAGCCAAATGAAGAAAAGTCCTACGCACCAGACGAGGGTCAGCACATCGGACCGGTCACAGGAAAAAAGTTTGGAGGAGGAATTTGCGGCAGGGCCGGTCATGGAGTGATTTTAAGTATTTATATTAATAATTGGCTTAAGTATATCATTGGCATTACCGCGGCGCTAGCAGATAGAAAAATTTCTAAGACGGAATGTGTGACGGAGAAGTTCTTTTAAGGAGACAGTTTATTGCTGTAATATGTTTCGCCGATTTCAATGCGTTCGCGCCCGTTTTTCACCCGCCAAAGATTGGTGTCACGAAGGGAATAAACACATCCGCAGTATTCCTGCTGGTAAAATTCTTCCCGCTTGGCAATTTCATACATCCGTGCTGCCCCGCCCTTTTTTCGCCAGTTGTAAGTCCAGTAGGTCAGTTCATTATAATGGCCGGCGGCTTTCACTCCCGCCGTATTGATCTGGTCCATATCTTTCCAGCGCGAAATTCCTAAACTGCTGGTAAATATTTTGAAATTGTGTTCATGAGCATAAAGGGCGGTCCTTTCAAAACGCATATCGAAACAGGCGCTGCAGCGTCGGCCTTTTTCCGGTTCAAATTCCATTCCCTTGACCCGCTCGAACCAGTTGTCGCGGTCATAATCCGCGTCGATAAAAGGAATATTCATTTTTTTAGCAAAGCGGATGTTTTCGTCTTTACGGATTTCGTATTCACGCTTGGGATGGATGTTGGGATTATAAAAGAAAATTGTAAAATCAATTTTGGATGAGATAAGGTCTTCCATGAGCGAGCCGGCGCATGGCGCGCAGCAGGAATGCAAAAGCAATTTGTCCGCGCCCTTGGGCAATACCAATTCAGTTGGTTTGTGGTTTGTGTTCGTCATGAGGCGCCGTTCTTTTTTAAGGCCGCCGGTATGCATTCGATGATGTCGGTTGCGATCAGCGAAGTTTTTGATCTTTTCTTGATGGCCAGATCTCCGGCGAGCCCATGTAAGTATACCCCAAGTCTGGCGCTTTCAAAAGTCCCGATCCCTTGCGCCACAAAGGCGGAGATCATTCCCGTTAACACATCCCCGCTGCCGGCCGTCGCCATCCCCACGTTACCCGTTGAATTGACCGCGGCTTCTCCCTTACTCGAAGCGACAATGCTGCGATGGCCTTTGAGGACTACGGTGCAATGAAATTTCCGGGCAAAGGCAACGGTAATTTCTCGGCGCGACTTCTCAATTACAGACTTTTTAAAACCTGTGAGACGCGCCATCTCGCCTAAATGCGGAGTTAAAATTTTAGGCGCGGAATTCTTTTGCAAGACGTCAATGTCTAAGGCGACGGCGCTGAGAGCATCGCCGTCAATGACCAAAGGCAAAGGACAATAACGGACAATTTGTAAAATTAATTTTTGTGTTTTTTCATTGCGGGACAATCCGGGCCCCAGTGCTAAAACTTGAAAATTCTTAAGACGGGAAATAATTTGCTGGTAGGCCGCGGTTGACAAAGTCCCTTCTTTTGTTTCAGGCAAAGGCCAGGTCATGATGACCGGAGAAATTTTTTTTTGTAATGAAGAATTTAAACTTTTGGGAACGCCGATTGTCGTCAGCCCTGCGCCGGAACGCATGGCGGAAAGTCCGACGAGGCTGGCTGCCCCGAGCAGGGATGCTGATCCGGCCAAAATCAGCACATGACCAAAATCATTTTTATGGCTTTTGGGATTAAGCCGTAATAACGGCGAAGGCAATGGCATGGCTTTTGGTATGCGAGATAGAAATGTGGATGGTTTGTTTTAAGTTTTTATTGGCCACGGTGCAATGGGGTTTTCCGGAGGAGTCGTTAATAATTTTGATGTCGGTCCATTGTAAGTTTTTAATATCCGGTAAGGCTTTGATGACCGCTTCTTTAGCGGCGAACCGTCCCGCATAATGTTCGTCCGGAGATTTGTACCGCCGGCAGTAAGCAATTTCTTCATCAGAAAAAACATGATGAAGAAAATGTTCACCCCAGCGTTCGACGGCCTTGGCGACCCGGCTCACTTCGACAATGTCGGTTCCTATTCCGGCGATCACTGGCTTTCCCTGATCAATTTCAGCATTTTTCTGACCGCTGGCCCCAGTCCCATCAAAAGAGCCTCGCAGATAATCGAGTGCCCGATATTCAGTTCTTCGAGGCCGTTGATTTGCGCAATCACGGCTGTGTTCTGATAATTGAGGCCGTGACCTGCGCTTATCCGCAGTCCTAGGCTTTGCGCATATTGGGTGGCGATTAAAAGTTTTTTGATTTCCTTTGCACTGGCCAAAGAATTTTTCGCATCAGCATACGTCCCGGTATGAAGTTCAATCGTGGTCGCGCCGCTGTCCTTTGCCTTTTCAATGTGGTGTTCGATCGGCGATATGAAAAGACTCACTTGAATTCCTTTGTCCTGGAGATAAGAAACGGCCCCTTTCACTTTTTTAAAATGCCGGAGGATATCCAGTCCGCCTTCCGTCGTGATTTCCTGCCGGCGTTCCGGGACGATCGTGGCCATATCCGGTTTGACACGGCCCGTGATTTTAAGAATGTCGGCGTTTAACGACATTTCCAAATTCAACCGGGTGGTGACGGACTTGCGCAGATTAAAAACATCCTTGTCCTGAATATGACGGCGGTCTTCCCGTAAATGACAAACGATTGAATCCGCTCCCTCTTGCTCGCAGATTTGTGCAGCATGGACTGGATCGGGATAAAGTTCTCCGCGGGCTTGCCTTAGAGTTGCGGCATGATCAATATTGACACCCAGTTTTAACGTATCACGGCTGAGATTTTTCGAGAGATACATTCTTAAAAGAAATCCCCTTGCGGGTTAGTCATTTTTTAGAAAATTACTTGAGTATTTCTCCGTTGACATAATACCAGGTCAGAATCGCCAGGCCGAGGGCGATAAGTTTGATGGCCAGATTTTGGGTCAGCCAGGTTTTCATTTTCTTTTTTTGTTCGCTTTCACAAGCAAAGTTTTTAACATGGCGATCAGTTTTTCTCGTGTTTCGATCCGGATGAATTTGCCATCGACGGCAATAGAAATTTCGGTTGTTTCTTCAGAAATCAAAATAATGACCGCATCGGTATTTTCACTTAATCCTAAGGCGGCGCGATGCCGGGTCCCGACGACCTTGCTGAAATTGGGATTATCCGATAATGGGAAAAGGCACGCCGAAGCCAGAATGCGGTCCCCGCGTATCACGATTCCTCCGTCGTGCATTGGTGACTGGGGGGAAAAAATAGTCGTCAGCATTTCAGACGAAACTTTGGCATCAAGCTCCAGTCCGCTTTCGATAAAAGTCTTGAGCTTGGTTTCGCGCTCTATGGCCATGATACAGCCTACACCGTTTTGGGCCATTTTGAAAACTCCGGCCGTGATCTCTTCGATCACTTCGACAATTTCACTTTCTTCCAGCCCCACATTAAAAAGATGCTGTTGGCCGAGTCTGGCCAGGCCGTGGCGGAGTTCCTGCTGGAAAATAATCAAAATTGCGATAATCGAAATTCCGAAAAGTTTGGTCAAAAGCCAGTTGAGTGTTTCAAACCCGAGGACTTGGGATATGAGAAAGGCGCCGATAATGTAGATGATCCCAGTCAAAACCTGGAAAGACCGTGTGCCTTCAAAGAAAACAAAAATGCGGTAATATACGATCCACAAAATCAGGATTTCAAAAAAGGGTTTGATATTGGTAATGGATATCCAGGGAGTAAAATTCATAGCAAAGAGTTCCGGTTATTTCCCTTCCCGTGTTATGGCATCCGCGATCAGCGCGGCTTGGGACAATGGCCAAACATCATGAACCCGTATAATATGCGCCCCTTTGGCGATCGCTAAGACGGAACTGGCGATCGTCCCGCTGAGTCTCTCGTCGGTATTTTGACCGAGGATTTTGCCGATAAAAGATTTGCGTGATGTTCCAATAAGGATGGGGCGTTGGAAAATCCTTAATTCCTGCAAGCGGTTGATGATCTCAAGATTCTGTTCCGCGGTTTTGGCAAATCCGATGCCCGGGTCAATTATAATATTATCCGATTTGATCCCGATTTCCAAGCAATTTTCTAAGGCCTTTTGCAATTCCGCGATGATGTCCATCATCAGGTTTTTGTAGCGTGTTTTTTTTTGCATGGTCCTGGCATTGCCACGCATGTGCATAATCACAATTGCCGCCTGATATTTGGCCGCCATTTTAAGCAGGTGTTTTTCCGCGTGAGTGCCTTGGATGTTATTAATAAGGGTTGCCCCGGCATCAAGGGCGTGTTGCGCGGTTTCACCTTTATAAGTATCAATGGAAATTGGAATTTTGGCAACCTTGACCAGTTTTTTGATCACGGGAATAACGCGCTCAATTTCTTCGCCCGCGGAAATTCTTTTTGCGCCGGGCCGTGAAGACTCTCCCCCGATGTCGATAAAGTCGGCGCCATCGCGGATCTGTTGGAGGGCGTAGCGAAAAGCCGCCGTCGTAAAATTTTTATATTTGAGAACTCCATCTGCGCTAAAGGAATCCGGAGTGACATTGACAATGCCCATAAGGGCTGTTTTTTGTCCCAACTCAAAAGAAAAATGGCGGGCTTTAAAATGGTAAATCGGTCTCATTTTTTTCCTGTGAAATTTTCGGTGGCCACAAGCCGTTTATACCGGAGGTTGGGGCGGGGCCGCTTCCGAAAACGGGACGGGAGAAGCCGGAGGGTCATAGGATTTGCGCAGTTTGACGGGTGTCATTCCGGCGGGGATCCCTAACAAGGCCCGTGTCTCGTCAATATCGATGGTCTCTTTTTCAATCAAGCGATGAGCGATCAAATCGAGTTTATCGCGATTTTCTGTCAACAATGACTTGGCCACGGTATAAGCTTCATCGACGAGTTTTTTGACTTCAACGTCAATGTTTTTGGAAGTGTCTTCGCTATAATCTTTGTGTTCCCACATGTCGCGACCGAGAAAATGTTGCTTTTGTCTTTGGCCGAACGCCATTCTTCCTAGATTTTCATTCATTCCAAATTGGCAAACCATGGCGCGGCTGATCGCCGCGACTCGTTCCAGATCATTCGAAACCCCGGTTGTGCTGTCATTCATATGAATTTCTTCTCCGACCATGCCGCCCAAAAGGACAATCATGGAACCGAAAAGTTCTTTTTTGTTATGGTAATGACGGTCTTCCGTCGGAGGAGTCAGAGTATAGCCGCCGGCCATGCCGCGCGGGATGATTGAGACCTTGGTGAAGGTGTCGACTTCTTCTACCAAAAGCGAAAGTAAGGCGTGGCCCGCTTCGTGATAGGCGGTTTGCTCTTTTTCTTTTTTTGAAACCGTACGGCTCTTTTTTTCCGGCCCCATGGTGACGCGTTCAATGGCGGCCAAAAAATCTTCCATTTCCACGACTTCTTTATTTTTACGCGCCGCTAAAAGTGCGGCCTCATTGCAAACATTGGCGAGATCGGCCCCGGAAAAATAAACAGTTTGTTGGGCGATACGGGAAAAGTCAACGTTCGTTCCCATTTTAATATTCTTGGTGTGGACGCGCAGAATTCCTTCGCGGCCCTTGATGTCCGGAAGGGTGACGACGATCTGACGGTCAAAACGGCCGGGTCTAAGCAAGGCGGGATCGAGCGTGTCGGGACGATTGGTGGCCGCGATAATGATAACACCGCTTTGCGGACCAAACCCATCCATTTCCACTAAAAGGGCATTTAAGGTTTGTTCCCGCTCGTCATTTCCGCCGCCGACACCGGAAAACCGTAAGCGGCCGACAGCGTCAATTTCATCAATAAAAACAATGGCGCCTTTTCCTGAAACCGTCGAGGCTTTTCGGGCTTGTTCAAAAAGATCGCGTACGCGCGAAGCCCCTACACCCACAAACATTTCTACGAAATCCGAACCGCTTAAAGAAAAAAACGGAACTCCGGCTTCACCGGCCACGGCTTTAGCGAGCAAGGTCTTTCCTGTTCCGGGATGTCCCACGAGCAAAACCCCTTTAGGGATTTTGCCGCCTAACCTTTGAAATTTCTTGGGATCTTTAAGGAATTCAATGATCTCCTGAAGTTCTTCTTTGGCTTCATCGACACCAGCGACATCATTAAATGTGATTTTGGCGGTATCCGCGCTGTTGACCTTGGCGCGGGACTTGCCAAAGGACCAGATTTTATTGCCCATTTGACTGCCACGATTAGCAAAAAACCAGATAAATCCGATAATCAGCAAGGCGGGCAAAATATTTAAAGCCAGCGGACCCCACGGTGACGGAGGTTTCACCGAAAAATTGGGAACATTTTCGCGGATTGTGGTCAAAAGTCCATCGTCTTTAGAGGGAATATTGAGACGAAATTCTTCTCCCCCTTTTATTTTTCCTTCTAAAGAATTTTCAGGTCCTTCATGAAGTTCGAGCTTTTCGAGGGTTGCGGCGGAAGTTTTGTCTTTGACCAGATTATAAAATTTGCTGTAAGAGAAGTCCTTTATCTTTCCGGCACGGTTTGCGGTTTCATTCTGCAAAATGGCAATAAAAAGAAAGGTTCCTAAAAAAATCCATAAAAAGTAATTGTTGTTTAAACCCTTGTGCTTAAGATGCGGAGGCAGGCCGCGCAAAGGCTTACGGGATTTCGGGGGCGCTTTAGGTTCCGGGTTTGTTTTCATGTTTTCTACACCTTTCGTATTTCAGAAGTCTGTATTATATAGTAGAAAATGATTTATTCAAGCCTTCAAATCATTCCCAAATTCCTACTTAGGATTTTATGCGCACGGATTGACATGAAAACGCTGACAAATTTTCTTAGCCTGAACCGCTAAAGCCTAAAGAAAGAACTTTTTAACAGCTGAAGAATCCCTCTCGCAACCCCGATTTGACCCA
>JANPFV010000046.1:0-28417 GCA_031423615.1 Candidatus Omnitrophota bacterium | reverse complement strand
GTTCGGGGGAATTCGGGATCGTAAATCATGCTCGACAGGTTAGTGGAAATCTGGTATAAAAGACTTTCATTTCTTGCATTGTGGGATTTATCTGAAAGACTATTTTGTAGTTAATTTTAATGAGAATCTCGCTAGCGCGGGATATTATGAATGTATGTTTTGAATGTTTCAACGGGAAGTAGCGCAGGTGGCTAGCGCGCAACGTTCGGGACGTTGAGGTCGTGGGTTCAAATCCCACCTTCCCGACCAGTTTTATGTGATGCCTTCCAGATATCCTTCCAGTTTTTAGGAACTTTCTTTATTGAATGGAGTTCAATGAATGTCCAAGTTCATATTTTTTATAGTGGAATCGTTCAAGGCGTAGGTTTTCGATATACGACCCAACGCTTCGCGACGAATCTTGGTTTATTGGGGTGGGTCAAGAATCTATCCGACGGCCGCGTCGAAATGGTTGTTGCCGGCCCCAAAGGACAGGTGGAAGAATTTACCAAACAGTTAGACACGCATTTTTCCGGTTCCATCCAGAATAAAGAAATGGTCTATCAGCCCGTATTAGAAAAGTTTAAGAATTTTGCTGTGGTTTAAATATGGACAGACAACAAGCCGCTCGAGAAATCGCCAAACTCACCGCCGAAATCAATGGACACAATGAACGTTATTATAATCTTTCCCGTCCGACGATTAGTGACAGTGAATATGATGCGCTATTGAAAAAACTTATTTCTCTTGAAGAGCAGTTTCCTGAATGGAAAGACCCGCATTCTCCGACGCAAAGAGTCGGTACGCCCGGTGCTGTGACAGGTCAAACAATGGCCCACCGCACCAAGATGCTTTCGTTGGATAATACTTATTCTGTCAAAGATCTTGAAGATTGGTTTGAGCGGGTCATCAAAGGTCTTGCAAATGAAAAAATCGAGTTCGTCGCGGAATTAAAGATCGACGGTGTGAGCGCTTCTTTGCGTTATGAAAATGGTATTTTCGTTTTGGGAGCGACCCGCGGTGACGGTGTGACCGGCGAGGATATCACGCCTAATCTGAAGACCATCCGTTCCATTCCCTTAAAACTACGGAAAGAAAAAAATCCGGTTTTGCCCAAATTTCTTGAAGTTCGCGGTGAGGTTTATATGAACCGTCAGGATTTTCTCGCGATGAACCAGCGACGGCAAGAGCAAGGTGAGGAAGTTTTTGTCAACCCTCGCAATTCGACGAGCGGTTCTTTGAAATTGCTCGATTCCCGGGAAACCGCTAAGCGTCATTTGCAATGTTTTGTGCATTCGTTTGGCCTGATTGAGGGAGGCAAACCTTTTAAGACCCAGTGGGAATTCTTAACGGCCGTTAAAGAATACGGTTTTCATATTAATCCGGAAAGTGTTTTATGCAAAAATCAAGGTGAAGTGGTGGCCTTTTGTTTGCATTGGCAAAACCAGCGGCCGATATTGCCTTATGAAGTTGATGGGATCGTCATCAAGGTCAATGATCTTAAGCAACAGGAAAGATTAGGCACGACGTTAAAAAGCCCGCGCTGGGCCGTGGCTTACAAATTTCCCGCTCAGCAGGCTACGACTACGGTTTTAGCGATTGACGTGAATGTGGGACGCACGGGTGTTCTCACACCGGTTGCGAAATTGGAGCCGGTCGCCTGCGGCGGGGTGACAATCTCTAATGCCACCCTGCACAATTTTGATGAGATTAAGCGTTTGGGCGTGGGAGTGGGTGATCGAATTTTAATCGAACGCGCGGGGGACGTGATCCCTAAGATTGTAAAAGTTGTTGAACCGGCTAGCGACCGAAAAAGAAATTTTGTCGTGCCCAAATCCTGTCCCGCATGCGGTGGAGAAATCACGAAACTGAATTCCGACGATGTCGCTTATCGTTGCCTGAATGCCTTATGCCCCCAACAGCTGGAACGTGGCCTTTTGCATTTTGCTTCTCGTCGGGCCATGGACATTGAAGGCCTCGGGGAATCTGTTGTCCGGCAAATTTTAGACAAAGGCTGGATCAAGGATTTTGCCGACATTTATGCGCTCAAAAAAGAACAGCTGATGGACCTTGAGTTATTCAAGGATAAAAAAGCTGAAAATCTTTTGGCTGCGATTATTAAAAGTAAAACCAAACCTTTGTCGCGATTGTTGTATGCTTTAGGTATCAATAATATCGGTGAGAAAGCCGCGTATGTTATGGCCCAGCGCTTTGGGGAGGCTGAGCATTTATTGAAGGCGAGCCAAGAAGATATCGATGGAATCCCGGAAGTCGGAGAAGTCATGGCTGAATCCGTTTATAAGTTTCTTCATCGGCCCGCGACCATAAAACTTTTTAACCGACTGCAAAAATGCGGTGTGAATATGAAGGAAACCGTGGTCAGCCGTTCGGGAAAGTTAAGCGGCAAAAAAATTGTTTTTACGGGGGAACTTTTCGGCTTAACGCGTTCCCAAGCTGAAGAAATGGCCAAGGCTTTGGGCGCAGATGTTGTGGATTCGGTCAGCAAAAGAACAGATTTTATCGTCGTAGGTGAGAACCCGGGAACCAAATACAATCAAGCGGTCACTTTGGGTGTAAAAATCCTGGATCTAAAAAAATTTAAGGAGTTGATCGATGAATAGAATTCTTCAGCGGGGAATGGTTTTTCTTCTTGTTGGTGCGGTGACGATGACCAGCGGTTGCGAACCCTTGCGAAAGAAATTTATCCGCAAGAAGAAGGACGATACTTCCGAAAATCAGACCGCGGCGATTTTAGACCCCGTGGATTATCCCGCCAACGTCAAGAGTGTGGGGCAAGTTTATAGCCAGCATTATTCTTTATGGAAAGTCTGGCTCAGAGATTTAGAAGATATCGTCGCGGACAATGCCAGTGAAAAGAGGGTGAGTCATACGCTGGCGCAAATGAGGGAGCATCTTGTGGCCATGCAACAACTCTTAAAAGATGTTTCCAGAGAAAAGATTGAAATCTATGTGACGGAAGTTGACAATCTTAGCCGTGAATTCGAAAAGTCTGCTCCCTTCCGGAACAAGATCGCTCTCACGTCCCGAATTCACAATCTAGGCCGGAAGGTCAAAAAGTTTTTTGCGCCGGATAAAATTAAGGACGAGCTTAAAAGTTCATGAAAGACCTGATCAAAGATTTTATAAACTATTTGTCGGTCGAGCGCGGTTTGGCTGACAATACGCTTCTGGCTTATCGTCGGGACTTGGATAAATATACGGGCAATTTGCTGGATAAGGGAATAAAGTCCATCCCGCAGGTCCAGCGCGAACATGTCACGGAATTTATTTATCAGGAAAAGCAGGCTGGCTTGGCCATCAGTTCGATTTGTCGCAGTCTGGCCGCCATCAAAATGTTCCATCGGTTTTTGGTGCGAGAACATTTGGCTCCTGTTGATCCGACAAATCTTGTTGATACGCCCAAGATATGGAAGCGCATTCCCGAAGTTTTGTCGCAGGGGGAAATAGAAGCTATGATCAATGCAGCTCTGGGGAAAACACCGCAGAATATCCGTGACCATGCGATTATGGAATTGTTTTATGCCAGCGGCATGCGCGTGTCTGAACTCGTCGGGTTAAAAATGGAAAATGTCAATTTTGAAGTGGGTTATGTGCGCTGTTTAGGCAAGGGAAAAAAAGAGCGGGTGATTCCCATCGGTCAACGCTCGCGGGATGCGATTAAGAAATATTGCGACAGCGTTCGGCCTAAGTTTTTAAAGGGGCGCCAGTCGCCCGACCTTTTTTTAAGCCGCTTGGGACGCAAGATCACCCGCCAGGCGATTTGGCAGATGATCAAAAAATATGCAAAGAAAGCTCATATTCAAAAAACTATTAAACCGCATACGCTGCGTCACACTTTTGCCACCCACCTTTTGCAACATGGCGCAGATTTGCGTTCTGTGCAAGAAATGCTCGGTCATGCCGATATCTCAACGACCCAAATTTATACCCACGTTGACCGCGACCGGCTCAAAAGCGTGCATAAACAATTTCATCCCCGCGGATAAATAATGAAAATGGATCTTTCTATTATCGGCAAGAATATTTTAAAGGATCTCAAAGCTGTCGGAGTCGAAGCTGAGCGTTTGGGTTATCAGGCTTATTTCGTCGGTGGAGTTGTTCGCGATGTTCTTTTGGGCCGGCCAAGTTCGGATTGGGACATCGTGGTAGAAGGTCAGGCCATTGAATTGGCCAAAGCCCTCGCCGCTTTTTATAAATCACGGCTCACCGTTTATGAATCGTTTGGTACAGCTACCCTCACTTGGCCCAATGGGTTTGTTGTGGATTTTGCCATGGCCCGCCGGGAATATTATCCGCATCCGGGATCATTGCCGATAGTTACGTCCGGGTCTATTAAAGAGGATCTTTTCCGTCGAGACTTTACGATCAATGCTTTGGCGGTCGTTTTAAATCCGCAGTGTTTCGGCGAATTGCAGGATTTCTATGGCGGATACGACGATTTAAAAAAGAAAAAACTGCGCGTGATGCATGAAAAAAGTTTTCTTGATGATCCGACAAGGATTTTGCGCGCGATCCGTTTTGAGTCCCGCTTGGATTTTCATCTCGAAGTGAAAACTTTGCGCGTGTTGAAGGCCGCTTTGGCGAAAGATGCACCGGCGACCGTTAAGCCACCGCGTTATTTTGCGGAATTTCGAAAAATATTTTCTGAAAGGCATCCTGTGGCGTGTTTGAAGCGTCTTGCGGACCTGAATGGACTGGAATTTATTTTTCCGGGATTTAAACCGGATTGGACAATATTGTCGCGTGTTGAAAAAGTCGTCCGCAAACTTAAGAAAAATAAATCTTATTTCTCTAAAAACTGGTCGGGCGTATTTTTACTGGCCTTCTTTGCGCGCATGCGGGCTCAGCAAGTCGCCTCTTTTGCAAAACATTTTCATTTGACTAAGAAGGAGGTTTTTAGCCTTTCGGGTTTAGGAGAGGTCCCGGCTCTGATTAAGAAATTACAACTTCCCGGCCTGCGGCGGAGTGATATTTACGAAATTCTCGATCCTGTGGACTTGGAAATAATTTACTTTATTCGCACATTAACTTCAGTTAATATGGTAACTCGCCGCGTCGATGATTTCTTGAAAAAAAGCCGTTTGGCGAGTTTGCGGATAACCGGTGAAGACTTGAAAGATTTGGGACTTAAACCCGGCCGGGAAATGGGCGCCCTTTTGCATACTTTGCTTATGCATAAGATCAACGGTAAAATTAAAAACTATCAGGGAGAAAAAGCCTTGGCCAGCCAATTGGTTTTTCAATATCAAAGGGGTTAGATATGGACCGTATTAAAAGGATCAATGAGATGGTCAAACGCGAGATTAGCTTAATGCTGATTGAGGACATTCGGGATCCGCGGCTTAAATTTGTGACCATTACCGACGTAGAAGTCACTAAAGATTTGCAACAGGCTAAAGTTTTTTATAGTTATCTGGGGACGGATCGCGCCGGTGTCGAGGAAGCTTTGGAAAAAGCCCGCGGCTTTGTCCGTCGCTTGGTGGGTCAGCGCGTGGTGATGCGTTATACGCCGGAGATCCAATTTTTTTATGATAAGAGGATTGAAATGAGCGATAGAATTGAGCAAACTCTCGCTGAGATAAAGCGCCGTGAATCCGGCGACAATGTAACTTAAGCAGGAGTGCCAATGGGGTTTGCGACGATACGGCAAGAATTTCATAAAAACAAAACGTTTATTGTGGCGACACATGTCAATCCTGATCCCGACGCATTGGCTTCTCAGCTTGCGGTCGCGATGTATTTGAAAGCTCAGGGCAAAAAAGTTTTTGTCCTTGCGGAGGATTTTACGCCGCAGCGATATGCTTTTTTGCCGGGTTCCCGCCTGGTTAAAAAAGTTGGGCCCGAGAAAATATTTTATGATGTTGCCGTCGTTGTGGATTGCGGAGACCTGAGTCGGGTGGGAATGGTGAACAAAATTCTGGATCCCAATAAACCGATTATCAATATCGATCACCACGTCACCAATAATTTTTTCGGCACGATCAATCATGTTGTCCCCAAAGCTTCGTCGACGGCAGAAGTTATTTTTGATTTTTTGGAAGCCGCTCACTATAAACTGGATAAAAAGGTGGCGGCCTTGCTTTATCTTGGGATCATGACTGATACAGGTTCGTTTCGGTATGAGAATACGACGGCTCGGACCCATGAAGTTGTCAGTCGTCTTTTGAAATTTAATCTTCCGGTCAATTCTTTTTATCAGCGCCTTTATGAAACTATTCCGCTCGATGACTTGCGGAATTTTACAAAACTTGTCAGTGGTTTTCATTCCGAGTTTGAAGGTCGCGTGGCCTATGTTGAATTGCGCAGAGGGGTATTAAAGAAATTTTCAGAAGAATTTGATCTGCGCGATAAAATTTTTCAATATCTGCGTGCGGTCAAGGGTGTTGAAGTCGTGGCCATTTTCACCGAGCATGGAAAAAATCAGACCCGTATCAATTTGCGTTCTCAGGGTCAGGTGGATGTGGCGCGTCTCGCGGCAAAGTTTAACGGCGGCGGACACAGCCGGGCCAGCGGTTGTGTGGTCAAGGGGCCCTTGGCCAAGGCCCGCGAAGTTATTTTTAAACAATTAAAAGGACTCCTCAAGAAAAACATATGATCACGACCGATAAAAAAGTTATTTTTCGTAAAGAAAATGAACGCAGCGGTATTGTCGTTCTTAACAAACCTTCGGGAATGACATCGCATGATGTCGTCGCGCGGGTGCGTCGGATTTTTAAGATGAAACGGGTGGGGCATTCGGGAACATTGGATCCTTTGGCAACGGGAGTGCTGGTCATTCTTCTAGGAAAGTCGACAAAACTTTTTGGAAAATTCGAGACTTTTGATAAGGCTTATAAGGCGACGATGATTTTTGGACAAAAAACGACCACCGCTGACATCCAAGGTAAGATTACCCAGCAGCTTCCGTTTGAACATCTGACGCAAGAGCAGATCGAAAAGACTTTAAAAGAATTTGTCGGCGATACGGAGCAGATTCCCCCCATGGTTTCGGCTGTGAAATTGAACGGCAAGCGCCTTTACGAATTGGCCCGCAAAGGGATTGAAGTCGCGCGTGAGCCGCGAAAAATTAGAATCGATAAACTTGACCTGATTGATTTTAATATGCCCAGAGTCAAATTTTATTTGGAGTGCTCCAAAGGCACCTATGTTCGTAAATTGGCTGAAGATGTGGCCGAGAAATTAGGCACGGTGGCCTGTATCGCCCAGATCGAACGCGCCAAGGTCGGTCCGTTTACGATCGATCAAGCGATTGATCTTGAAAATTTGAACGAAACGCACATTCAAAATTGGACCGGTTGATAGACCAGTGAAAATTTTTCATGGGATCAAAGCTGTTCAGGGAAAGTTTCCCCATCCTGTCGTGGCCATAGGCGTTTTTGACGGGTTACATTTGGGTCATCAGATGCTGATCCGCAAAGCTGTTGAACGCGCCAAATTTCTTTGCGGCACGTCTATTGTGATGACTTTTGATCCTCATCCCGTCCATGTCCTTCGTCCGGAAAATCATCTTCCTCTCCTTGTATCGTTCCCCTTTCGGTTGCAACTTATTGCCTCTCTCGGCGTTGATGTCGCGGTGATCGTGCGTTTTACCAAAGCTTTTTCCCGTCTTGCTCCAGAACAATTTGTTTCGCGGTATCTTGCAAAACCGTTCTCTCCCGACGAGGTGATCGTGGGGGATGATTTTCGTTTCGGCCAAAACCGTGCCGGGACCATTGCGGTTTTTGAAGAGGCGGGTCAAAAGGACAATTTCAAAGTCTTGAGTCTGAAAACAAAGGAGCGCGGCCGAAAGAAATTCAGCAGCACCTTGGCCCGCTATTTTTTTGCCGTGGGCGTTTTTAAAAAAGCGGCCGGTATTCTTGGTCGTCCGGTTTCTATTATGGGTCGCGTCATCAGGGGCGATCAGAGAGGGAAGGTTTTAGGTTTCCCCACAGTCAATATTATTCCTCAGGGAGAGATTTTACCGCCGCAAGGAGTTTATGTGGTTTGCGTTCGGTACGGTGGAAAGGTTCTGAAGGGAATGGCCAATATTGGCGTGCGTCCCTCTTTTTATATAGGCGAGAGACTTAACGTCGAAGCCCATCTTTTTGATTTTAATAAAAATATTTATGGACAAGAAATCATCATTGAATTCTTGCAAAAAGTTCGTGATGAGCTTTATTTTCCGTCGAGCGATGCTCTCATTAGTCAGTTGAAAAATGACGAGATGTTTTCCCGCGTGTGGTTTTCCCGCCATAAATTTTAAAACCCAATTAAATGTCGCACTTTTTCTGTATGGGGGGCCTAGAGATGGCCCTGTTTTGCTTTAGGGCTACAACCTATTGTGGGCTGCGAAAATAGCATAAATTTCCTGTTGACAAGGTGGGGCGTCCTAACTAGAATGTTGCATGTAGTGGAGCAAAGTGGTTTAAAGTGGAGAAATAATCTTTTCCTTAAAGGTGGCAAATGTTTTACGGTGAATATAATCATGGCATTGACCGCAAGGGACGGCTTATTCTTCCGGCCCGTTTTCGTGAAATCTGTAAAGAAAGTGGAATTGAGAAATTTTTTATCACACGCGGTTTGGATAAATGTCTTTTTATGTTCACCGAGGAGGAATGGCGCTTGCAGGAACAAAAGTTTAAAAATTTGCCATTTACAAAACAGGAATCGCGCAGCTTTAATCGTTTATTTTTTTCTGGTGCGATTTCTGTGGCCCCTGACAAACAAGGACGTTTTATTATTCCCGAATATTTGAAAGATTACGCCAATATTAAAAAAGACGCAATCGTGATCGGCATTTCTAATCGCATTGAGATCTGGGATACGAAAAGTTGGAAGACATTTTATGCAACGTCGAGCGAAACGTTTGAACAGATCGCCGAAAACATGATTGGTTCATAGGAGTCGACGAGGTCAGCATGGTTCAATTCGCTTGGGAAGACAGAAAGAGTATGGAAAATAACGCCGCACATATTCCTGTCATGCACAAAGAAGTCGCCGAATATTTGCGTTTGCCCGTCGGGGGATATTGTGTCGACGGAACATTGGGAATGGGCGGGCATACGCGTCTTTTGGCTCAACAGGTCGGTCCGACGGGGAAAATCATCGCTATGGATCGCGACCGCCAATCGCTGGAAACAACGAAAAAAAATTTAACCGATATCGAGGGACGGATTCATTTTGTGCAAGATGATTTTCGTAATATCGACCGCATTCTCGATGCATTGGAGATAAAAAATGTGGATGGGATCTTATTGGATTTGGGAATATCTAGTTTTCAACTTGACAATGAACAGCGAGGATTTAGTATAAAAGCCAATGGTCCGCTGGATATGCGCATGGATCAAGAGAGCTGGCTTTCCGCTTACGATTTAATCAATTCGTTGTCGGAAAAAGAGCTGTCCTTAATTTTAAAAGATTACGGCGAGGAACGGTGGCATAACCGTATTGCTCGTCGATTGGTACAGGAACGTGCCCTTCGTCCCATTGAGACAACGAAGGATTTATCTGATATAGTCCTAAAATCCATTCCCTCCGGCCAGAAATGGCAAAAAATTCATCCGGCGACGAGAACTTTTCAGGCTTTTCGTATCGCGGTCAACAGGGAACTGGAATCGCTGGATATCGCTCTCGGGAAGATTGTCCCTTATCTAAAACCCGGCGGCCGTATTTGTGTTATTTCCTTTCATTCGTTGGAGGATAGGATTGTAAAAAACAGGTTTCGTTCCTTTGCTCAGACCGGGGAGCTTTCTCTCGTTTTAAAAAAACCATTGACAGTTAGTCCTGAAGAAGAACAGGTCAACCCGCGCAGTCGCAGTGCGCTTTTGCGGGTCGCTGAAAGATCGTGATGTGTCCGACGGCGGCCGCGAGGGTCGACTGCCTTTTGAGATAACCAAAAGAATTTGTGGGGGGAAAATGAAACTTATGAAATCAATCCGCGTAATGTTCGTCTTGACAGGGCTGGCGCTCATTTACGTTTACATGCAAATGGAGATTGTCAGTCTCGCCTATGATGGCAAGCGTAAGGAAAAGCAGATCATTGAGCTCAACGAGAGTACCGGGGCCGTCGCTTACAAAATTCTGCAATTAAAATCCGCCAATCATCTGGGAGGAAATCTGCTCAGTGAAAATTCGCCGCTCCATTTTCAAGACAACCGCAGTGTTGTGGAATTGGTCACCAAGGAATCCTTCTCGCCTGGGGAGTCGGCGGTCGCGGTTGTTTCGCCACAAAAATCAAATGCCTTTTTGAATTTGTTCTTTAAAGCGCCGACCGAAGCCCGCGCCGAAGAAAAGGCGGATTCTCTTAAGCCGTGGAGACGTTCTCACTGAGCGCATGGTTCGATCATCTTTAACAATTGAGTCTGTAAAGTGTACATTCAAAAGCGTTCTCTGCGATTTGCTCTTGTCTTTTTATTTCTTTTTGCCGGCCTTTCGTATTTCTCGTTTCAATTACTTTTGATCCAGTTTTTTCGTTCCGAGCATTTAACGGCTATTGCGGAAAAACAGCAGAATTACTATTTGCCGCTGGAACCGGTGCGCGGGACGATTTATGATCGTCAGTTACGTCCTTTGGCCGTCAATGTCACGGTTTACTCGATCTATGCTAATCCTAAACGGATGAAATCCGCAGAGAAAGACAATGCGGCCCGCCAATTGGCCGCGATTTTAGGCGGGAATGCCGACGATATCCGTGAAAAAATGAATCGTGATAAATTTTTTGTCTGGTTGATCCGCAAGGTCCCCTTTGACCTTGCGGAACGGATTCGCCATGCCAAGATCAAAGGGATCGGTTTTGTTAAAGACAGCAAAAGATATTATCCTAACCAGTCTCTAGCTTCTCATGTGATTGGTTTTGCGGGCATGGATAATAAAGGTCTTGAAGGTCTGGAACTCATGTTCGATAAGTATTTGCGAGGCGAAGCGGGTTATTCGCAAATCATGCGCGATGCCAGACAGCGCGAGCTTTTATTGGAAAAAAGTTTTTTGCCGCCCAAAGATGGATTTAATCTGGTTTTGACGATCGATGAAACCATCCAATATATTACGGAACGGGCGTTGGACAAAGCTTTTGCCAAAAGTAATGCGACGGCGGCGACGGTGATAGTCATGGATCCTAAAACCGGCGAAATCCTTGCGCTGGCCAACCGGCCGACGTATGATTTAACAAAGGTCGACAGCTCCCCGATTGAAAACCGGATCAATCGTGCGATTTCATTGGTCTACGAGCCGGGTTCGGTTTTTAAAATTGTAGCGGCTTCCGCGGCGTTGGAAGAAAATATTTTTAAGGAAGACGATAAAATATTTTGTGAGAATGGAAGTTATAGTGTCGGGGGCCATGTTCTCCATGATCATCATGGGAGCGGCTGGCTGCCATTTAGCGGGGTTATCGAACAGTCCAGCAATATTGGCACCACCAAAATTGCGCAAAAAATGGGCCCCGAGACGTGGTATAAATATGCCAAGCGTTTTCATTTCGGGGATAATACGGGCGTTGATCTTTTGGGTGAGGTGAACGGATGGGTCAAAAAGCCGTCGCAATGGTCAAAAACTTCTATCAGCGCTTTGCCCATTGGCCAGGAAGTCACGGTCACTCCGCTGCAGCTTTTAGTCGCGACGTCGGCGATCGCCAATGACGGAGTATTAATGAAACCGCACATTGTAAAATATGTCAAAGACAATAATGACGAATTGATTGAAGCCGTAGAATCACAAGTGGTCGGCCGGGCGATCAGTGTCGAGACGTCTCGGAGGATGAAAACGATTCTTCAAGGTGTTGTAGACCGCGGAACCGCCAAGAAAGCCCAGATTGAAGGCATATCCGTCGCTGGTAAAACCGGAACCGCGCAAAAGGTTATCAATGGAAAATACGCCAGCAACCGTTTCTTTGCGTCTTTTATGGGGTTTGCTCCGGTCGAAAATCCACAGTTGAGCGTCATTGTCATGTTTGATGATCCTCATCCCGAGCATTTCGGCGGGACCGTGGCCGCGCCGGTCTTTCGTGATATTGTCGTCGACAGTTTGAAATATTTGGATTCCCAAACAGTGAATATGAAATCAAATCTATGAAATTACGAGAGCTGATTAAAAATACCGCGCTTGCACCCGTTAAGGAAGATCAGGGAAATTTGGAAGTGCCTTCGGTAACGGCTGATTCTCGAAAAGTTACGGCGGGCGGTCTTTTTGTGGCGTTGGCTGGGCCTAAAACTCATGGCGCTAAATTTATTGAGGACGCCATGGCCCGGGGAGCACAAATTATTGTGACGGGAATGACCGGTATTTCTTCTCCGATACCCGACGGTATTCTTTACCTTAAGACAGAGGATCCGCAAGCCTTTTTGGCGCAAGCTTTGAGCAATTTTTATCATGATCCGTCGGGGTCGATACGCCTGATCGGAATTACGGGAACAAACGGTAAAACCACCATCACCTATCTTTTAGAAACGATGCTGGCCGCCGCCGGGAAAACGTCCGGTGTTATTGGGACAATCAATCATCGTTACGGTAAGAAGATTTTAAAAGCCGACAATACCACACCGGGCCTTGTCGATAATGTACGGATTCTCGCTGAAATGGTGGCAGAGAAAATTGATTATTGCGCTATGGAAGTTTCGTCGCATGCTTTGGATCAAAGACGTGTGGAAGGCCTGGACTTTCAGTACGCGATTTTTACCAATCTGACGAGCGACCATTTGGATTATCACAAAGACCGCGAAACATATTTTGGAGCCAAGGCCAAGTTATTCACAGGGTTAGCAAAAAATCGTCGGGCTATTATCAATATTGATGATGAATTCGGTCCGCGTTTAAAAGATATGACCGCGGCCCCTGTGTGGACATACGCCATCAAAAAGCCGGCTGATTTTTCCGCGCGACGGATCGAGCTGGGATTTACCGGTACCTGTTTTGAATTGGTGACTCCGTTGGGCACGATTGAAATCATGACTCCCTTGATTGGGTTGCATAATATTTATAATATTTTGTCCGTCGCGGCCGTCGGTGTGGGAGAAGAAATCCCGCTTTGTTTGATTAAAAAAGGCGTGGAAGCCTTGTCGCAGGTTCCCGGCCGGCTGGAAAGGATTGAGGCGGGCCAGGATTTTTATGTCTTTGTCGACTACGCGCACACGGAAGATGCCATGAGAAATGTTTTGTCCAGTCTTCGCGCTGTTAAAAAATCCCGGCTGACGGTTGTCTTCGGTTGCGGCGGTGACCGTGACAAGACCAAGCGGGCACGCATGGCCAATGTCGTCGAGGAACTCTCTGATTTTGCGATTGTGACCACCGATAATCCCCGCTCGGAGGATCCTCAGCAGATTGTGCAAAATATCATAGGCGGATTTAGAAAGCAGGATTTTAAAGTTATATTGGATCGCGGTGAAGCGATTATGGAAGCTTTGCGGGTGACACAAAAAGGCGATGTGGTCTTGATTGCCGGTAAAGGCCATGAAAATTATCAGATTTTTAAGGACAAAACGATAGATTTTGATGAACGCAAAATCGTGCTGCAAAGTCTTATGACGTTAGGGAAATCTTAAATGCCCATTTTCAAAATTTCAGAAATTATTTCAGCGACGTCAGGAAAACTTCTGCAGGGAAACCCTCTGTCTTCTGTGCGTCATGTCACCACGGATTCCCGGCTGGCTGGAAGAGGGGGGCTTTTCATTGCGATTGTCGGTGAGAAACATGATGCTCATAAATTTATTCCGGACGTTATTAAAAAAGGAACGGTCGCCATTGTGGTGTCGCAGGTCAAAGGGCCTTTCCCACCGTCGGTATCCGTCATCAAGGTCTCTGACACCACTCAGGCTTTGGGTGATATTGCGCGTTTTCATCGTCAGAGGTTTTCCGGGCCGGTCATTGCCATCACCGGTTCCGCCGGTAAGACCACGACGAAGGAGTTGATGGCGGCCCTCTTGCGGCGGAAATATAAAGTTTTAAAAAATATCGGGACCGAGAATAATCAGTTTGGTGTGCCGCTGACCATTTTAAAACTTAAACCTTCCTGTGATGTGGTCATTTTGGAAGTCGGGACGAATAAACCCGGTGATATAGCCTGGCTCGCATCGATCGCTTGTCCTACGGTTGCGGTGATGACCAATATTGGGGAATCGCATTTGGAACGGCTTAAAACACCGGCCGAAGTTTTTAAAGAAAAATTTCATTTGGTCAAAGCTTTGGGAAAAAGTGGTGTTGTTATCTTTAACAACGACGACCACTTTTTAAAGAAAATCAGTCGTCTCACTCGGTGCAAGGCGCTTACTTTTGCCATTAAAACCAAGGCGAAATTTCAAGCGCGGCAAATTGAATTCAAAGGGAATAATGTTCAGTTTTTTGTCCCGCGATTAGGTTTGATCACGATGCCAGGGACAGCGACGGCGCATGTCTATAATGCTTTAGCCTCGATCACGTGTGCGCGATTGTTTAAAGTGAGTGATCCGCAGATAATAGCGGTCGTTAAAAAATTTTCTTTAAAGTCGGGACGGCAGACAGCTTTTAAGGTAGGCAAAATTTCGGTCATTAACGATTCCTATAATGCTAATCCTGTATCCTTTCGCAGTGCTTTGGAGGGCATGACTCATTATGAGACGTCGGGACGAAAAATTTTGCTTTGTGGCGACATGCTGGAATTAGGTTCACAGGCCAAACATCTGCACCAGCAAATAGGAGAATATGCCTCCCGGGTCGGTTTGAGTACCATCATTTCGTTTGGACATTTTTCGCAATGGATCGGTTTGGCCGCTCAAAAGCGAAGGGAAGAAATCGAGCTCTTTCACAGTTCTCGGGCCGAGGACATCGAGGCTGCACTCAAAAAGTATTTGCATCCGTCGGATCTTGTACTGGTGAAAGGATCGCGAGGCATGCAAACGGAACGTTTTGTTGAATTCATTAAAGCAAACTTTTAAAAAGCGGGGGACGAACATGTTTTATTGGCTTTCCGAATTACGGTCAATTTATTTTGAATTCAACATTTTCAAATACATCACCTTTCGGGCCGCTATGGCGGCGGTTACGACGTTTGTTCTGTGTTTGATTCTCGGGCCGATCTTTATCAAATATTCGCGGCAACGCGCTTTAGGCGAACGCGCCAAACGCGATGACTGTCCGGATCTCGACAAATTTCAGCACGTCAAAGAGGGGGTCCCGACCATGGGTGGGATATTTATCATCGGCAGTATTCTCCTTGCCGTGCTCCTTTGGGCCGATCTTGGCAATCATTATATTATTATGACCCTTTTGACATGTTTATTCTTTGCCATCCTCGGCGGCATTGATGATTATGTGAAAATGAAAAAAAAGGGCAAGCACCGGGGACTGCGGGCCCGGACCAAGGCGGCATTAGAAATTTTGTGGGGATGTGCTCTGGGGTCGTACATTTATTTAAGCCCAGGAATTAATACGCACATTGATGTCCCGTTTTTAAAATCCCTGGTCATTGATTTAGGGTTATTTTATGTCCCGTTTGTCGCTTTAGTGATTTTTGGGGCCTCCAATGCTGTCAATTTTACCGACGGAATGGACGGGCTGGCGATAGGATGTGTGATGATTGTCAGTGCGACCCTTTCGGTTTTGTGCTATGTTTCCGGTCACTTGAAATTCAGTGAATATCTTTTAATCCCGTACTTGCCTGGAACGGGAGAATTGGCCGTTTTTTGTTTCGCGATCTTAGGGGCCAGTCTGGGTTTTCTGTGGTTTAATTGTCATCCCGCGTCGGTGTTTATGGGCGATGTCGGTTCTCTCGCCCTGGGAGGAACATTGGGTGCGATTGTTATTTTTATCAAAAAAGAACTTTTGTTGATCATCCTCGGCGGTGTTTTTGTCATCGAAGCTTTTTCGGTCATTTTGCAGGTGAGTTCATTCAAAATCCGCCGGAAGCGGATTTTCAAAATGTCGCCCTTTCATCATCATTTGCAATTGAGCGGGTGGCAGGAAAGTAAAATCACGATCCGATTCTGGATTCTCGGAATTATTTTGGCACTGTTAACTTTAACGACCCTAAAGATCAGGTAATGGATCTAAAAAACAAAAATGTCGTCGTCATCGGGGCGGCCAAAAGCGGCCAGGCCAGTGCCCGGCTTTTGCGAAAATTGGGCAGCCACGTTAAAATCTCGGAAGCTGGTGATGAAGGGATTGTAGATAAAGATTTTCGGGAGTGGGCAAGGCAAAATAATATTGATTTTGAATTTAAAAGACATACCAAGGATTTTATTCAGAGTAGTGAATTAGTGGTGTTAAGTCCCGGTGTGCGGATAGATGCCTTACCTGTGCAGTGGGCCCGGGCTCGGGGTCTTCCGGTTTGGGGTGAGATAGAATTGGCCTCTCGTTTTTGTAGGAAACCCATTATTGCGGTGACGGGGTCCAATGGAAAAACAACGGTTTCCACCTTGATCAGTCTCTTGCTCAATGCTGTCGGAAAGAAAGCCTGCCTCTGTGGCAATGTGGGAACCCCTTTTGCGGAATTTGTTATGCAAAGCGATCATTATGATTATTTTGTGACGGAAATCAGCTCTTTTCAACTGGAAACCATTGAGACTTTTAAACCGCATATCGCTGTTTTTTTAAACTTTAGCCAAAATCATCTGGATCGTCACAAAGATCTCGAAGAATATTTCGCGGCCAAAAAAAAGATTTTTATCAATCAGGATAGTGATGATTTTGCGGTTCTAAACAGCCAAGATAATGAAGTCAAGAAAACGGCACAAGGATTGAAATCGCATATTTGTTTTTTTAATAATGGGGAATTATCGTCGGTGGGGATCACAAGTCCCAATCATTTGGCTGCGCTTAGTGTGGCTAAAATCTTAGCTTTACCTTTGGAACCCTGTTTGGCGCAACTCAAAAATTTTCAAGGTGTAGAACACCGTCTGGAAAAAGTCCGTTATCTTGATGGTGTTGAATATATCAATGATTCAAAAGCCACTACGGTCGAAGCCGGCCGCTGGGCGTTGGAAAGTGTTACCAATCCTATTGTGATGATTTGCGGAGGGCGAGATAAAAATTTAGATTTTTCGGTCATTCGTCCTTTGGTCACAAAGAAAGTCAGAACAATGATTGTTTTCGGTGAAGCGCGGGCTAAATTGCGTGCGGCTTTCGACGGGGCAGTGGTTTTGAGCGAATGCGTGACGCTGCAAGACGCCGTTATTCGTGCGCAGCAGGCGGCCCAGCCCGGTGATGTGGCTATGTTGGTGCCCATGTGTGCGAGCTATGACATGTTTAAGAATTTTGAGGAACGTGGACGGGCGTTCAAGACCATCGTACAAAATTTAAAGTCTAAATAAAATTCCTATGAGAGAATTACGCGTTTCCGTTGCAACGATTTGTCTGGCCCTGATCTGTCTGGGTGTCATCATGGTTTATAGCACAAGCGGAATTTTTGCCATGCAAGGGCAAGGTGACAGTTTTTATTATTTGCGGCGTCACGTTGTTTTTTTAGCCATGGGCTTTGTGTTGGCGTGTGCCGTGATGGCCATGGATTATCGTGATTTGCGTAAAATTGCCAAGCCCTTGATTGTGATGACCATTTTTCTTTTGATCTTGGTTCTCATTCCCCATATCGGAAAGGCGAGCTATGGCGCGCGACGCTGGTTTAAACTGGGGTTCTTTAATTTTCAGCCCACGGAATTCGCGAAGTTGGCGATGCTGGTTTATGCCGCGGATTTCTTGGCCCGTAAAGCGCATGATGTGAAAAGTTTCCGTCGGGGATTTCTACCATTGATGATCGTCTTGGGTTTATTGTGCGCTTTGATTTTGAAGCAACCCGATTTAGGCAGTGCCTTTTTGATTGGCATGGTTGTCGTCATTATGTTTTTTATTGCCGGTGGGCAGATTGGGTATCTGATTGTTTTGACGTTGATGACCTTGCCGGGATTTTATTTTCTTGTCGTCCGTGTTCCTTACCGTTGGGCGAGAATTGCGACGTTTCTGGATCCCTGGCAAGACCCGCAAGGGGCGGGTTTTCAACTCACTCAATCCCAGATCGCTTTCGGTTCAGGAGGACTTTGGGGTGTAGGATTGGGACATAGCATTCAAAAACTTTTTTATTTGCCGGCCGCGCATACAGATTTTGTGCTTTCTATCATTGGTGAAGAAATGGGATTCCTCGGTGCGTTTACCGTGATTCTCTTATTCGGCGCTTTTATTTGGCAGGGTGCGCGTATTGCTAAAAGGGTGCGAGACCCGTTCGGATATTATTTGGCTTGCGGGATTGTGACAATTCTTGGCCTACAGGCGGTCATCAATGTGGGGGTGACGATCGGTGCTATTCCGACGAAAGGATTGCCATTGCCCTTTATCAGTTACGGCGGTTCGGCCTTGGTCGTCAACATGGTGCTCGTGGGATTATTGCTCAATATTTCCAGAATTGAAGATTCTGGGTGAGGACAATGAAAATCCTATTAGCCACAGGCGGAAGCGGAGGGCACATTTTCCCGGCATTGGTCACGGCTCAAGAATTAAAGCAACGTGGTCATCACGTCGCATTTGCGGGAGTTTTTAAACAGTCCGGTTCTACAATCGAAGCGGCCGGTTTTAAATATTTTGAAATTCCTGCCAAAGGTTTTTATCGCCATTCGCCAATGCTTTTCCTGGCCGCCGCAGGAAAATCATTCTTTCAATCCTTGCGGATCTTTAAACAGTTTAAACCGGATATTGTTGCCGGCTTTGGCGGTTACGGGGCCTTTCCGGTGGTCATGGCCGGTATTCTCCAAGGTTTCCCGACGATCGTGCAGGAACAAAATGTTGTGCCGGGAAAGGCCAACAAAGTCCTTTTTCCTTTTGTAAAAAAGTTTGCGGTTGGATTTGAGCAGGCGAAAAAAAGTTTTCCGGCTCAGAAAGTGGTCGTTACGGGATGCCCCACACGACGGATCACAAGGGGTTTTGACCGATTGGCTCTTCTTCAAGGATTCGGTTTGCAAGATGGGCTTCCCATTATTTTGGTTCTCGGAGGAAGCCAGGGTAGCCGCCGTATTAACAAAGATTTTACCGAAACGGTGACAGCCTTAAAGACGAAAAGAGTTTTTAGTGTGATTCATATTTGTGGAGAGTTCGATGCGCCGGGTTGCAAAACTTTTTATGAAAAGGCCGGGGTGGATCATTGCGTCTTTAGTTTTACCGACGAGATAGACAAGGCCTACAGCATCGCGGATCTTGTTGTCAGCCGCGCGGGAGCCATGACCGTGACAGAATTAGCTGCTTTTGCGCTTCCGGCGATTCTTATTCCTTATCCTTATGCGGGGGGACATCAAAAAGAAAATGCCTTGGTTTTGACCCAAACCCGCGTCAGCCGGCTTCTTGAGGAAAAAGATTTAACTCCCGATATTTTGGCAAAAATGATTTTGGAAATGCTGGATGAAAAAATGACCAAGGACACAATCATTCAAAGTTACAAAGGGATTTATCGTGCGGATGCTGTGGTCCGCTTGGCCGATGAAATCGAAAGATTAAAAGAATGAAAAGGGTCCTTTATCTTTTTTTATTTTACGTTTTGGCCGCAAACATGGCGTGGGCGGAAAGTGATGACTGGAAAAAATATGACTCCCGGTATTTTGTGATTTATTACAAAAACGCGCCGCTTGATTTTGTAAAAAATGTTTCTGAAACCGCCGGAGACCTTTACGATGAAATTCCTCACAATCTCGGTTTTATGCGTTATCACGGCTGGGCCTACGAGAACCGCGCGGCCATTTATATTTATGACGACCAGGATGAATACAAACGTCATGCCAAAAATATGGAATGGTCAGGCGGCTTAGCCAATATTGCCCGTAAGGAAATCCATACTTTCCCGTCGGCCGCCGGTTTTTTTGATTCGACGCTTCCTCATGAAATGGCCCACATTATTTTTCGCGAATTTATCGGCAATAGCCGTATCCCCTTGTGGCTCGACGAGGGTGTGGCCATGTATCAGGAAAAAGCCAAGCGCTGGGGTGCTAACAAGGTCGTGATGCAGGCCCTCCAAAAGGGGACTTTTATTCCTTTGATGGATTTGACCGCCGAACATCTCAGTGCCATGAAAAGCGAAGAAATCGTCAATATTTTTTACGCGGAAGCGGCCAGTATTGTGTATTATATGATAGTCGAATTGGGCGAGGCGCGTTTTGAAAACTTTTGCCGTAAACTCAGCGACGGCGTTCCTTTTGAAGAAGCGTTGGATAAAAATTACGGCCGGTTCAGGAATCTTTCTGACCTCAATGACCGGTGGGTGGATTATTTGAAATCTCAAACAAAATAACGGTTGCTATGAAATATCATTTTATCGGAATAGGCGGTATCGGGGTCGGCACGTTGGCGTCCCTGATCCTTGACAAAGGTCATCAGGTGAGCGGGTCTGATTTAAGAGACAGCGCCTTGTCTTTATCTTTGCGGGAAAAAGGGGCGCAAGTATTTCTCGGGCATGAAGCGCAGAATGTCAAAGATGTCGACTATGTGGTTTATTCCTCGGCCATCCGTCTGGACAATCCCGAGTTACAGGCCGCCCGCCAAAGAGGAATCCCGGTCCTTAAGCGCGCGGAACTTTTAGCGCAGATTATGGACAATCATGTTGGGATCACCGTGGCCGGAGCCCATGGGAAAACAACGACCACGTCTATGATTTCGCATCTCTTGCTGGACGCAGGGATGAATCCAACGACGGCCGTTGGCGGGATCGTTAATGGCGGCTCTTATAGCGCGAACTTGGGCGGGGGGAAATATTTTGTCGCGGAAGTGGATGAGAGCGATGGATCCTTTCTTTATTTTGCCCCGCAATATTCCATCATCACCAATATCGATTTTGAGCATTTGGATTATTATCATACGTGGGACAATATCGTTAAAGCCTATGAACAATTTGTCGGTCGAACTCAGCCCGATGGGATTTTGATCGGTTGCGGAGATGATACCCGGTTAAAGGAACTTCTTTTAAAGGGGAAGCGGCCTTATCTGACATATGGTTTTTCACCCATCAATGATCTGCACACCGAGACGATGCAGTTTGTAAATAATGAACAATGTTTTTGGGAATTTGATTGTCTTTACCGGAACGAAAAATTGCCGCGTTTTCAGCTGACGATTCCCGGCCAGCACAATATTCTCAATGCCATGGCCTGCATCACCTTGGGTTTGCAGTTGGGGATTGATGCAGGGACCATTCGCGACAGTTTGAAAAGTTTTGCCGGTGTTCATCGGCGTTTTCAGCGCAGGGGAGCAGTAAATGACATTGAGGTGGTCGATGATTATGGTCATCATCCGACGGAAATCATCGCCACTTTGAAAGCGGCGCATTCGGTGAAGAAAAAGCGTGTGATCACGGTTTTTCAGCCGCACCGTTATAGCCGGACAAAATTTCTGATGGAAGATTTTGTAAAGGCCTTGAGCCAAACGGATTTCTTGGTCCTCACTGATATTTACGCGGCAAGCGAAGAGCCTATCGAAGGCGTGACAGCGCAAATTTTAATGACTAAAATTCAGCAAAACGGTAAAAGAGATGCCGTGTATTTGCCGAAAGATGAAATTGTCGCTTACTTGGTAAAAATGGTACGGCCGGGTGATCTGGTCCTGACTCTCGGTGCGGGAGATATTTATAAAATTGGCGAAGATTTACTAAAGAACATGCAGGGACAACCGTTATTAAAATGAGTCTATTGCAAACCAAATCATGGGGGCGCCTTGGGGTCTTGATGGGGGGATGCTCGTCGGAACGGGACATTTCGCTTAAATCCGGCAAAGCCGTCCTTGCCGCCTTAGAGAGTGCAGGGTGCGATGCTGTGGCCATCGACTTGAATACCGTTAATGAAAGCGAGATTTTATTGCAGTTGTCCCAAAGTAAAATCGATATTGCTTTCTTGGTTTTACACGGGAAATTCGGCGAAGACGGCGGTATTCAATCTCTTTTGGAGAAAGCAGGAATTTCTTACACCGGATCCGGCCCAGAGGCCAGCCGACTGGCCATGGACAAGATCGCTACACAAAAATTTTTGAAAAATCATGGCTTAAGCGTTCCCGATTTTTTTGTGCTCGAAAAAAAAGACCAAGGCCACGCTGAACAGCTTTTTGAAAATTTCGGCGGCTGTCCCGTTGTTGTCAAACCGTCGGCGGAAGGATCAAGTATGGGAGTCACGATTGTGCTTGAGGCCAAAGATTTTTTGCCTGCGGTTCAGGCGGCTTTTGAGTTTGGCCCGCAAATTTTAGTGGAGCGTTATATCGCCGGAAAAGAGCTCACGTCGGGAGTGCTGGGCGGGAGAGCTTTGTCATTAGTTGAAATTCGTCCTAAAAGTAAGTTTTTTGATTTCACGGCAAAATATCAAAAGGGAATGAGTGATTATATTGTTCCAGCCGAGATAAGCCCTGAGCAAACGCGGTGTATCCAGGACATGTCGCAAAGGATTTTTACCTTACTCGGTTGTCGTGATATGGCGCGATCGGATTTTATCCTCGATGATCAGGGGCATGTGTATTTTTTGGAAGTGAACACTATCCCAGGTTTTACGGCGACGAGCCTGCTGCCTATGGCGGCGCAAGACAAAGGATTGAGTTTTGCCGACCTGTGTCTGACGATTGCCGGGTTCGCCGTGAAACGCAAAAATGAACATTTGAGCGAGAAAGCCGTTTAAGTCATGGCCAAGAAAAGTGCAGACCCAAAATCAAAGATTGCCGTTGTCATTCTCCAGTATTTTATCATTTTTGTTTGTGTGGCTTTTGTCATCCTTTTTTTGGCCCAAGGAATGTATTATTATTTGCGGACGTCGCCGATTTTTAAAATTCGTGATGTGGATTCGAACCCCGACCAGTCCTTAAAGTTTATTCGTTCCCACACTCTCGATCGATTGATTGGGCAAAATATTTTTGACGTTGATCTTTATGCTGTGCAGAGACGTTTGCAGGTTGAGTATCCACAAATTGATCATTTGCGCGTTAAGCGGCTGTTTCCTAACCGCATTTTTGTGTCCGCCATTCGGCGCGATCCTTTTGCCATTATATCGACGAAGCGTCAGCAGATTGTCATTGATAAAGAGGGAATTGTTTTGGCCCTCACGGCCCCGGTGAATAATAAACTTCCGGTCATTTCGGGTTTGAGGCTCGATCAAAATCCGGTCGTGGGTAAATCCCTGCGCCAGGAAGATGTGGCTTTGACAACGGCCATTATTAAAAATATTAAGGAGAACCCCCACTTGGGGTCCATGCCCGTCATGACGTTGGACATGACCAATCTTTCTGAAATCCAATGTGTTCTCATGAATCAAATGAAAATCATTTTAGCCGAAGATAAAATCCAGCAAAAGATCATGATGCTTGGCATTGTCATGTCGCAAGGAAAAATCAAGTCGGAAGACATCAACTATATTGATTTACGTTTTAAAGAACCCCTTATCAGTAAGAAATAAGACGAGGATTTATGTGGAAAAAACTTGTTTCGCAAAAATATTTCTGCGGTTTTGACTTGGGAACATTAACGGTCAAGGCGGCCTTGCTGAAAGACCAGGACAATCAGCCGCCGGAATTGGTCGGAGTTTATGAAACTAAAACTGCGGGTTTCAAGAATGGAGCGCTAACGGACATCAATGAGCTTGCGGAATGCATGCATTTGACAATTTCCGGCCTCGTCGGAAAAACCGGAGTCAAGATCAAGGAGGTGCAGCTTGGCGTCGGTGGGGAAATGATCCAAAAGCAATACTCCCATGCCGTGATTCCCTTATTGGAGCGAGGGAGCAAGGTCATTTCGCCTCACGATGTCCGCAAGGTCAAGGAACAGGCTAAAATTTTAGGGGCGAGCATGGAGGAATATGTGCTGCATAATTTTCCGCAATATTATAAAGTTGATGATATCAATACCGCCCTCAATCCTCTGGGGCGGTATGGCCGCAAACTGGAAATCCGTACGTTATTGCTTTTGGTCAAGAATATTCAACTCCAAAATTTAGTCAAAGCTGTCAATCAGGCCGGCTTTGATGTGCCCAATATTTTTTATACGTCTTATACTTCGGCGGAAGCGTGTTTGAGCGAATATCACCGCCGGCAGGGTTGTGTTCTTGTCGATATTGGCGCTCTTATGACGGACATTCTTATTTTTAAGGATGGATTTTTGAACTATGTCGTCAATATTTCCCTCGGCGGCGAACATCTCACGCAAAGCATTGCCAATCGCCTGGATATCCCTTTTGACCTTGCCGAAGAAATCAAAAAGTCGTATGCTTTTGCTTTGAGTTCCGAAGGCCGGACGGATGAAGAAATTTTGATCAAGAATGCTGAAGGTTATACTCCGATCAAAAAAGAAATCATTGCCCAATCGCTGGAACCCGCGGTGGCGCGTTTTGTGGATATGGTTTTACAGGCTATCAAGAATTCGAATTTAGAAAACGAAATCAAGGCCGGTATTGTTATGACGGGAGGCGGTTCGCTTTTGCCGGGGATGGAGGAACGGATTGAACTGGCGGCAAAAATGTCCGTTAAAGTGGCCAAAATTAACATTACAGCCAAGCGGTTGCCTTACGCGGCTAAGTTTTGCGCCGCGGTCGGTTTGGCCCAGTCCGGATTGACCCGCGCGCGGGGACTTTCGACGGGCCAGGACGCCAGTATGGGTTTTAAACAGAGGATGGCGAATAAAGTTGTGGAATTGTATCAGGAATACTTTTGAAAAAATTATCTTTCCGTTTTCCGGCGGCTTTGATAAAAAGAAATGTCCTTGAGAATGGTTTTAAGACGGGTCATCTCGCTGAACATAAAAAGCATCCAAAAAGAATTCAACAGCATGACAAAAATAATGATATGGGTCGCCGTGGCTTGTTGGGCCAGTAATTGTTCCAAAATATTCGTTTGAGACGCATCATGGGCCAGGTCGATTGTGCGTTTGGTGCTAAAGAGAAAAACAAAAAAAATGACCACCAAAACCAATTCGAAAAAGAGAATATAAAAGTGTCTCATCATCCAACGGGCGGCCTGGGTGTCCCACTGCCTGACCTTGTTCATAAAATCTGAAAACGGCATACCTGTCCTTTCGCAAGAAATATCATTTATCTTACTTCATATTGCGCGATGTGTAAGTTTTTCTGATTCGAAGAGTCCTTTTGAGGCTCATTTGTTTTGCGCCTCTATGGCGCTATTCGCCTAAAAAGGACTCTTCGAATCAACAAGCATCAATCTTAACGATAGGTTGAAACTTGCACATCGGGTTAATATTTTAAAACTGTGCAAATCGATTATGAGAATTTAATTCGGCGGAGTATAACTACAGCGAAAACCCACAGTATCCAGTTCGGGATGGGTCGCAGGATTATCATTGACTTTGTTGCGAATCCAGGCAGAATAAATCCCTCCTCGTCTATCTTTCGTGTTTCCGTCGGCTACAAATTTTCGATAGGCGTCTCCCGTGGGAGGATTACCCGCAATTACCGCGGTATGTACGGCGCGGTGTTCTCCATACCATCCGCCCCGATACATGGCCATATTGTTGGCCGTGCCTCCCCCTGACTCCCAGTCAATGACCCCAAATCCATATCTATCCAAAGCTCCCCCATATAAGATAGGAACATTAAGACTATGATAGGGAAGAAAAGCAATATAATTTCTCGAACGACTAGGGGGTGTAGGAAAGACCTCGGGGTGCAAGATTATGTTAATATCTTTATACTTATCAATCGGTGTAAAATTATAAAAGTCATCAATCTCTTGGACACAGAGATTCCCGGTGCCATTATCATTACAAGGATCTTTATTATAATCGAAAGACGAACCGGCCAGATCCGGAGAAACCCAGGAGTTGACATTTCCCGCCATGTCCCAAATGATTTCGCCATTGGAGAGGTTAAATGTCCTTTTTTGGTAGAATTCATTAGGATTACCACCATTGCACAAATTGCCGGTGCCAAAGCACCCATCATTGTCGGTACTGGCCGCTAAAAAAGTTTGTCCGCCAAATTCTTCTCCATCACTGTGGCCGGTTGGAATATGGCCCGATCCAACTACTCCGCTGGACCAATTGCCCACCGCCTCTTCAATTTCTTTGGCAATGGTCATCCATTCGGGATTCGTAATCAAATGATAACCCGTGATCCCTGAGGCATTAAGGGAATCGCAGGCCGCCCAAGCACGGTTGAAATTGAATCCGGTCCAAGGCAGATTCGTCATGCGGGATTGGGCGAAATAAGCAGAGTTATGTCCCAAACCAATCCCATCAATGAGAGTGCCATCCGTGATTTTAGTCGGCTTCATGTGATACTTAGAAACGCAAAAATCCTGGGTACCGCTATAACTATCCCCGGGGACAGGAATGAATCCTTGCGGACATACGGGCTTCGCAGCCACACTTCCCATGTTGATCCAATGGGCCCCATCGCAATATTGCATGACATGTGAGCCAAAGTCATATTGTTGTTCCCCCGTATTTTCGCAAACATTGGGGGTGACCCAAGCTTTCATGACATAATTATATCTCGTCGCGTTATTGCAGAATTCCATGCGGTTAGCCCCGCCCGCCGTATTAAAGACCTGAAATTGATCGTCGCAGGCCGCATTGTCGGCGAGCATGTTCGGTGCACCGAGCGAGCGCCAATTGCTGCCGTCGCAATATTCAAGTTTTCCGCCATTGGGTTGGACCTCGCCCTCGGTGGCGCAAGCGACCGCCCCGGCGTTCTTAGGACAAAGCGCCAAAACGACGAGAAAAAGGGAAAGAAAAATAAATTTCTTCAATCGATTCTCCTAAGGCGTTAAAGAAGGTTCTTTGGTTTGCAAAGATTTTTGCAATGTTTCTATTTCGTGCTTCTGTTCAAAAATCTGCGTCGACTGTTCATGGATTTGCCGGCTGAGATTTTCATTGTCCTGTTTGAGTTGTTTGACCGCTTCAATCAAAGGAGCAATAAGAGAAGGATAATCAACGCTTTTGGATCCTTCCGGACCAGAAACAGCTTCGGGAAATGTTTTTTCAATATTCTGCGCGATAACACCCATTTGTTTTCCCTGGTCATGGGAATTGTCTTTCCATTCAAAGGAAACGCCATTCAGGCGGGAAATTTTTTCCAGAGCGTTGGGGATCGGCTGAATATTTTTTTTAAGCCCGGCATCGGAAGTAAGCCGCAGTTTGGTCGCCCGCACGACGCCGTTGACATCCAGTTTTACATTCGGAGCGGTTACTCCGATCCCAACATTGCCAGTGCTCAGAACACTGAAAATATCTCCATTAACCTGTGCGATAGAGTTTGAACTGACGCCAAAAGCTAAAGTATAGAGAGAGTTGAAAGTGTTGACTTCCAGTATTGCGTGAGGGATTGCGGTTCTAATGCCGACTTTGCCGCCATCATAGGCTGTGAGGTTAAGAATTCTGATATTCGAATCTGTAGGGCCATTACGCACAAAAAAATCCATACCCGTTGCATCGCGAGCAGGAGGAAGGTTCGGGAATCCGGGCCCCAGGGAGTTAGTATCATAGATGACTCGCAGTGCGGCCATTTCCACAAATGAGCCTTTGCCTTGGCTCGTTAGATTTCCTCGAAAGGATATTCCTGTCCCGGCGCTGATCCCGTTGGGAGCATCAAATGCGTTTTCAATGGCCAGTGCAGTGATGACCGCGTTTTTATTGACTGAAATATGAAGTGGTTTCTTGGGGTTGTCGGTACCGATGCCGAGGTATGGAGCGTTAGCGGTTAAGTCGCCGTAGGGTTTGACGGGAACATATTGATCAATAGCGGGAGTAAGATTTTCGTCATCAAAATTTGCTGCTTGCGCAACCATTTTAATAACCCCGCCAGTTAATGGTGACCAAAGTCTTAATCGGCATCGATTGATGACGTTATTATTGTCTTTATCAACATAAATCGTGCCTTCTTCTGCATCGGTGCACGTATTGGTAATACCGCCGAGATGATCGCGCGCCACGAGCCGTAATCGGTCATAAGCGCCGAATGGGGCTGGATAATAAGTTGTTAGGGAAACTTGATTTGTTTGCGCGCAGGCCAAAGAGGGGAAAATCGTCAGGATACCGAAAAAAATATAATAAAAAAATGCTTCATAGATCACCCCTTTATATGAATTAATATTAGCCGTATGTAGTATTTAATATAAAATACCCTTTGTCAAGGCTTTAGGACTTTCTTACGACGGCAACATGAAAATACTATAATGAAAAAAACCCGTTTTGTTCACTTTTTAATTTTGGCCGCGGTCCTCGGTTTTGTTTTTTTTGCCTTTTGGCCGGCGCTTTTTAATGGCTTTATTCTTTGGGACGACAATCTTTATGTCGTCGAAAATGAAATGATCCGCAGTCTTTCCTGGGCGTCTTTAAAAACCCTGTTTACCACCGATGTTTCCCTTAATTATACTCCTCTGACCAGTTTGAGTTTTGCCCTTGAGTATCATTTTTTTAATGATAATCCTTTTTTTTACCATTTGGATAATGTCTTTTTGCACCTGCTGGTTACAGCCTTGGTTTTTATTTTTGCGTGGCGCTTATCTCTATCGGGAATTGTGGCCGCGGTGG
>JANPFV010000045.1:0-42214 GCA_031423615.1 Candidatus Omnitrophota bacterium | reverse complement strand
TTTGACAAAATGGGTTTTATAAGTTTGACCAAACGACTTTCACTGTCTCATTAATTTTGATGAACCGCCGTATACCGAACGGTACGTACGGTGGTGTGAGAGGTCGGGAGATGAAATAATCATCTACCTCCTACTCGATTACTAAAAATATCGCCCAATTTATTACAATTTCGCTAAAATAGAAACAATCCAGTCAACGAAATTAAAACAGTTTTACACTTGGAAGGATGTAATTTGCGATGCCTTTTAAAGCCATCTACACTTATAAGCATTTCCAGCTGATTGCCGTTTTATTTTTTTTGAGTTATATATTCTTAATGTGGGGAAACGGGATGTTAAGTCTTACTCATCCCGACGAGGTTTTTTATATCGAGAGTGCCAAAGAAATGCTTGCGAAGCACAGTTGGGACACGCCTTATATTTTTGACGCCCCGCAGTTTGAAAAGCCCATCTTGTCCTACTGGCTTTTTATGATCGCGATTAAAATTTTTGGATTAAATGCTTTTGCGGGGAGATTTGCGCCGGCTCTTTTTGGAATGCTGGCTGTGCTGGTCATTTATGGAATTTCTTGGAGTATGTTTAAGAGCAAGCGATTGTCTTTTTTAGCAGGACTTATTTTGATGAGCAGTTTTATGCATTTGGGTTTATCGCGTGCGGTCTTGACCGATATGATTTTCGCCGTTTGGGTGGTCATGTCCCTCGGTGCATTTTACTGGGCCTATGAAAATAAGCGATTTAAAAATTGGGGAATTGTTCTTGCTTTTGGGTTTTCGGGTATTGCGATTTTAACCAAAGGCTTGTTGGGTTTTTGTTTTCCCGCCGGGACGATCCTTTTGTTCTTGTTAATAAAAAAAGATTTGGGATTTTTAAAGAATTTAAGTGTGCTTTGGGGTTTGGCTTTGCTTTTGGCGATTGCCTTGCCATGGCATATTTTGATGGTCAAGCATTACGGCACTTCCTTTATTCATGAATATTGGCAGAATGTTCATGTCCGCCGGGTATTTGAAGCTGAGCATGCGAAATCAAATACATGGTATTTTTATCCTTTAACCATGGTGGGAGGAGTAATGCCGTGGACGGTTTTTTTGTTTCCGGCTTTTGCTGTTGTGCTACGGGAATGGAAGGAAAAAGGCCGGGATTCACAAGCCTTGTTGTTTTTAGCTTGCTGGATAGTCGGTATTTTGCTTTTTACTCAGCCGGCAAAATCAAAATTGGCCAGCTACATTGCGCCTGTTTTTCCCGCCTGGGTTGTGATCATTGCTTATTATCTTGATAAAGTCCTGGCCAGCAGTAAGGCCGCCTCACTCTCTGTGGGATTTAAGCGTGCGGCTTATGGGTTGACACTCATTTTAATGGGCGGAGTGATCGCTCTTTTTGTAGCATCGGCAAAATTCAAACAATATATTCCATCGTACGCTCCGGTTTTTTTATTGGGTTTCTTTTTATTGGCTATCCTGTTGCTCATTATCTTTAATTTAAGGAAAAATAATTATCGCGGAGTAATCATTATAGTGCCGGGCATCACCTTTGGTCTGCTTATCGCCGCTTTCGTGGCTATCCCGTTTGTTGAGCCATGGGCTTCATGCAAAGATATTACAGAAAAGTTAAAGTCAGTCGATTATACCAACTCGACAATATTGACGAGCAAACATTATGTTCGCGGAATCCGTTTCTTTGCCGAGCGTCCGGTGGCGGTCATGGATATTGCCGGTGGTCCGTTCTTCAGTCCCCATCCCATTCCTTTTTTGGATACGGATTTTAAAGTGCAAAATTTTTTGCGTATGCAGCCGGTAACATTTTGTATCATCAAAAAATCTAGCGTTAAAGATTTGGAACGGATCGCGGAAAAAGGACAATTTATTTTTACCCTCCTTTACCACAGCCATGGACAATACATTATTAAGATTGAAAGCAAGGCCTCGGCGGGATAATAAATATCTTTGCCGAAAACCCACCAGGAGGAGACCCATGGTCAAAGGTAAGATCAAGTGGTTTAACAACAAAAAAGGGTTTGGATTTATTGTGGGCGAGAACGGAAAGGATGTGTTTGTGCATTTTTCTGCCATTCAGCAGGAAGGCTACAAAACTCTTACGACCGATGATGATGTCGAATATGACCTTGTAAAAGGAGATAAGGGTGATCAAGCCCAGAATGTGAAAAAGATTTCAACATGAAAGGTTCGGTTTGGCAGATCACGTGCCGGGGAGCAAGGAAGGATTTCACCTCCGGGCGGCTTTACCGCGCTCTTATCGAGGCCGGTATTAAACCCGAGACTTTGGTGGAACAAACGAGAAAAGGAAAACAGGAAATCTTGCTTTTCCCGTCGAAAACCTCCGTGGCCCAAAGATTGTTTATTAAAATCAAGTCCCTCAATTTAGCGGGACTGCATGTTTCTCGCAAAATTCTTACGAAAGCCCAATGGCAGGATCCCTGGAAAAAAGGTTTTAAGCCTTTTGCGTTGACACCAAACATTGATGTGGTCCCGCGCTGGGTCAAAACAAAATACACTCGCAAAAAAAGATCCCCGCTTTTTATCGATACCAATTTGGCTTTTGGCACGGGACGGCATGAGACAACGCATTTCATGGCCCTTGTGATCGAGGAGTGTCGCGGTCAATTCCACACTTTCCTTGATGTGGGAACCGGGACGGGAATTTTGGTCGTCGTTGCCCATTTTAACGGCGCGCGTCAACTAACGGCGATTGATATAGACAAACGATGTCTTCCCGTAGCCAAGGCCAACTTGAAAGCCAATGATGTCACGAATGTAAAATTGATTTGTGTCGATTTGCAAGAATGGAAGACCAAGGGCAAGTATGATTTTGTGGCGGCAAATCTCATTACTGACAATCTCATAAGTTCGGGGAAAAAACTTGCGGCTTTAGTTAAAGCTGGAAAATTTTTAGCGGTTTCGGGTATCTCCTTAAAGAATCTTTCGCGTCTCGAAAAATTTTTTAAAACCCTGCCTTTTAAGAAAATAAAAATCATGCGCGGTAAAGAATGGGCCGCTATTTTGTATAAGCGACAATAAGATGACACTGGTCACCCAAAAGCCGTTCTCTAAAATTTTGCTCGGTCTTAGGCGTCTTGGCCTGGCGCAAAAGGATTTCTCGGAAAAATTTTCCCGCTCTTCAGGAAAAGGCGGCCAAAACGTTAACAAAGTCGAAACGGCGGTGACGGTAACACATGCCCCGACGGGTTTAAGCGCCAAGTGTCAGGCCCAACGTGTTCAGGGTGCCAATCGGCTGCAGGCGTGGACAATGCTTTTAAGCAAGATCGAAGAACAGCAAAAACGCCAGCAGCAGGCTAAGATCACCCACAAGGAAAAATTGCGCCGTCAAAAAAGGGGGCGCAGTCATAAAGGAAAAGAGGAGATGTTGGCCAATAAAAAAATTCGTTCCCATAAAAAGTTGGCGAGGAGTCGGAATTTTTATCGTTTGGACGTGTGATCATGCGTAGAATATTTATCGTGGTTTTGGGATGTTTTCTTTTTTGTATCCAACCGGACATTGGGCAAACGAATGAGCCGGTGATGGTTTTTGCTGCTACCAGTTTGAGCGAGGTTCTGAAGGAATTGGCATGGGAGTTTAAAAAAGAATACAAGGTCGATGTGAATTTCAATTTTGGAGGTTCTAGCAGTCTGCGGGTCCAAATTGAAAAAGGCGCTCCCTGCGATATATTTTTTGCGGCGGACAAGGTAAGTAACGAAAAATTGTTAGCGCAAAAAATTATTGTAGAGCAATCCATGGTTAAACTGCTAAAAAACCGGCTGGTCGTTGTTGCGGATGAAAAAAATGAGGAAGTATTCAGCAGTCTTTATGACATCCGCCTTAAAAAGGGTGATCATCTTGCGGTGGCTGATCCGCAGACTTCCCCCGCCGGAGCCTATGCTATTCAAGCGTTGCATAACGCCGGATTGGAAAATAAATACCAGCCTTTTATTGCTCCGACTTTAGACGTCCGCGCGGCGCTGGCTCTCGTGCAAAGTGGAAACGCCAAGTACGCCATTGTTTATTTTTCAGATACGAAAAGTGCCTCCCACCTGAAAATGCTTTATTCCATTCCCGGCCGTTTGCATGAGCCTATTGTTTATACGCTGGCTCTTATCGCGTCCAGCCCGCGTCTGATTTCGGCACGGGAGTTTTTATCCTTTTTGCAGACCGAGCGTAGTAAAATGATATTTGAAAAATATGGATTTCAGACTTTTTAATTCAGAAATGTGGTTTTCGGTGGGACTTTCCTTAGCGTGCGGGATTTTGAGCGCGCTTCTGAGTGTTCCCTGGGGAATTTTTTGGGGATGGGTTTTGGCCCGTAAACATTTTCCGGGAAAGATTATTTTGCAAACTGTTCTTTATCTGCCTTTGGTTCTTCCGCCGGTCCTCACCGGATATTTTCTGTTACTGATCCTTGGTCGAAATTCACCGATAGGAAAATGGCTTTTCGAGAGCTTGCATTTGAGTTTTGTTCTGGATTGGAAAGGAGCCTGGCTTGCCTCGGTGATTGTGGGTTCTCCCTTTATGATCGAAGCCATGCGACAGGCCTTTCTTAATATTGATGAACGATTTGAAATCGTGGCCCGCGGGCTCGGCGCGGATTCCTGGAAAGCTTTCTTTACGATTACGATGCCTTTGGCGCGGGGCGGGTTGATTGCCGGATTCTTTTTGGTTTTCAGTCGCAGTATTGGTGAATTCGGCGCGACGATCATCCTCGCCGGAAATATTCCCCTTAAAACCCAAACCATTCCTTTGGCTATTTTTTCCAAGGTTTATAGCGGCCAAGAAACGGCCATATGGCCTTTAGTCGTTTTTGCTGTTATTTTTTCCTATGCCGGATTAGCCCTCAGCCAGTATTATCACAACCGCGAAAGCAAGGAGTTGGCGAAATAATGTTTGTCCGTTTTAATATCAAAAAGAAACTTGGCCCGTTTGAGCTTTCAGTTGTGGCTGATTTAAAAGGAGGGATCACCGGCGTTTACGGGCCATCGGGTAGCGGGAAAACGACTTTGCTAAAGTGTCTGGCCGGGGTTATGGTCCCGGACGAAGGCCAGATTATTATCAACGATAAGATTTATTTCTCGTCGGAAAAGGACATCTCCCTTGAGTTGGAAAATCGCCGCATCGGCATGGTCTGGCAGGACGCCTTGCTTTTTCCTCATATGACGATTGAGAAAAATATTTACTACGGGCGCCGGAAAGATTGTCTGGCTTCCTTTTCGGCGAGCGTGGTCGAAATTTTTGATATCCGCCGTCTTTTTAGCCGGATGCCTCATCATCTTTCCGGTGGAGAAAAGCAAAGGGTCGCGATCGCCCGTGCTCTTTTGCGTGAACCGGAACTCCTTCTTATGGACGAACCTATTTCTTCTCTCGATGTACGGTCGCGACAAAAAATTCTGACGTACCTGCGTATCATCAATCAGGAATTAAAAATCCCGATCTGTTATGTCAGTCATTCTGTTTCCGAGTTGATGTTTTTGTGTCAGGAGGTGCTGGTCTTGGAGGGGGGACATCGGATGCGCTTTGATATTCCGGAAAAAGTTTTCATAAATGAAAAAGAACTTTCGCACATGGAGGAAGATTTTGAAAATATTTTTGAGCTTCCGGTCCAGGCGGTCCAGCGGCATGAAAGGATCATTGAGCTTTCTTTGGGCGGGTTTCACTTGAAAGTGGCTTTCCCGAGAGAAGATTCACCGGAATTTTTAAAAATCGGCATCAAAGCCAAGGATATTCTGGTGGCCGTAACCCAGATCACAGGGATCAGCGCCCGCAATAAAATCACCGCCGTAATAGAAAAAATCGAACCCGCGGGGGATGTGATTATGCTGTGTTGCCGCATCGGGGTTTATCGGCTTTGGGTGGAAATAACACCCGCCTCTTTTCGTGAATTGCATTTGCATGTTTCGCAAATTATTTATTTGATCATCAAGACCCGGTCTATTCGCATCCTTGATTAATTTTTAGGAAAGGGTATGGTAAGAAATATGTTTAAAAAATCTATGGGAATGATTGACATCAGTAAAAAGAGTGTGACGTCCCGTGTAGCCATCGCTTCGGGAGCAATAAAGATGAGTCCTAAGTCATTTAAGATTTTGAATTCTAGCGGATCGCCTAAAGGGGATGTTTTTGAAACGGCGAAAGTCGCGGCGATCATGGCGGCCAAATCGACACCGGCCATTATTCCGCTGTGTCACCCTTTGATCCTCAATAAAGTCAACATTACCTTTGAAACCCGCGAGAAAACGTCTATGATAATTGTTGTCGCTGAGGTCAAATCCGACGGCCGGACGGGCGTTGAAATGGAAGCTTTGACCGCGGTTAGCGTGGGATGTTTAACGATTTATGACATGATGAAATGGGCTGATAAGGAAATGGTGATCAGCGACATCAAACTTTTGGAGAAGCGAGGCGGCAAAAGCGGGGATTATGCGAGAACTCCGTTTAAGCGGCTGGCGTAAGGATGTCCCATCAAGAAAGGCCAAGGGCTTTGGCTACTGCGACTATGAAAAAATTTCTTATAGGTATTTGTGTATTCAATGAGGGCGACAAAATTCGCCGGGTTATTCAGAAATTTCATGATGACGAACTGTATGATATTTTGATTGTCGATGACGCTTCATCCGACGGAGCTTTGCAAGACCTCCCATCCGAACGGCCCGTGAACATTATCCGTAACGAAACACAAAGAGGCGCCGGTTATGGGGTCAGAAAGATTCTTCAATATGGCCGTAGCAAGGGCTATGAGGCCGTATTTTTTGTGGCGGGAAATGATAAAGATGATGCGGCGGATATTGTTAAACTGAAGAATGGGATCGAGCAGGGATTTGACCTTGTCCAGGGGTCCCGTTATCTTCCCGGCGGGCATTTTGGACACATGCCGGTTTATAGACGTTTGGCGACGAGGTATGTTCATCCTTTGCTTTTTTCGTTTTTTAGCGGCAGGAAAATAACCGACAGCACCAATGGCTTTCGGGCCGTACGGCTTTCCCTTCTGGATGAACCCAAAATCAACTTGGATCAGGATTGGCTCAATGAGTATGAACTGGAACCGTATCTTTTTTTTAAAGCGATCCGTCTGGGTTATAAAGTCATTGAAGTTCCCGTCACAAAAATTTATCCTCCGAAAGTGGAAGGGTACACCAAAATGAAGCCCATTACCGGGTGGTGGAGCATTTTAAGGCCCTTGTTTTATTTGGGCTTGGGTTTTAAGAAATGAATAAAGCGAAATTTCTTCCGGTTGTGGCCGGACTTTTAATTATTGTGGGTGTCGTTTTCCGTTTTTATCGCATCACGGAAAACGATTTTATTTTTTATGATGAAGGATATTATCTCAATTGGAATCGAATGATGGGAGAAGCGTTTAGCCATTATCATTTCACCGCAGGTGAGATCCCCAAGGCTATTTTTGCCTATGTCAGCCGCTGTTTGGCCAGCGGTAAAAGCTTGTGGTTTATGCTGGTGGACCTGCGTATTTTCTTTGGTGGATTGGAACAGTGGTATCTTTCGCGTCTGCTGGCCGCGATGCTGGGCGTTTTGACAATGGCCTTGACATTTGCTTTCAGTAAAAAATTTTTTAAGAGTGCCCATTTGGCGTGGTTTGCGACCGCACTGCTGGCTGTCCTGCCCAGTCATGTGTTTTATTCCCATATTGGCATGCAAGAATCCTTGAGTGCTCTTTTGGTGCTGGCTGGTTTTTATTTTTATCTTTTCCCCTCACAATTCGGATGGCGGACTTTCATGGCCGGGCTGTGCTGGGGAATAGCTTTTTTTTCCAATTACCGTTTGATCATGTTGCCGGTCTTGATGACGGCGACAGAAATTTTGTTAGCCTTGTCCCAAGGGCGCCGGCTGGATTTTCGTAAATGGCTGTGGACGGTCTTGGTCTTCTTACTATGTGTTTTCGTTTTGGGAAATTTTAATCACGGACAGAATACCGTTATTGTTTTTTCCTGGATTTTTCACCAGACGAATATGGCCGAAGCCCAGTGGGATTGGTTAAATGTGTTGTCTTATCCCTACTACCTTTTTCGCTTAGAGACTGTTTTGTTTGCCCTCTTCTTTTTTGCAAATTTTTACTTTCTGGCGAAAAAGGATTTCAAGCCCTTGCTGCCTTTTTCTCTGGTTTTGGTGCAGATGGGTGTTTTTACATTTGCCAGTGAGAAGGGGGCACGGTACGTGGGTGTGGTGTTGCCTTTTATGGCCATGGCGGTGGCCTACTGTGTTATGGCGTTGTGGGCGCAATGCAAGGACAAAAGGTTGCGACAGGCTCTCCTTGTGGCCGTGGTTTGTATGACGGGGATGATGACGTATAAATCTTTTTTACTTATTAAGGATCATTCGGATTACCGGACGTCCATGGCCGTCCTCTATAAGGCTGACCCGCAGGCCAAGGTTTTATCCAGTCAAAACTATGTGCAGAATCTTTTTGAAAAAAATCATGGTGATGTGCGCGAAGTGCCGCCGCATTTTGAGAATCTCATCTATGATTATAAGTCAGGGTACCGGTATCTTATTCTTTGTCCCCAAGCCTATATTTCCTTAACGGAAAGCGGTGAGCGTTTTGATCCGCGATTGCTGGGATATTTAGGATTTATAACGGCGCATTTTCCTGTGCAACGGACCTATTCGAATTTCAGCCCCGCCCTTTTGGAACGGTTCGTGCTAGAACATAATGAAAATTTGGGGCGTTCGTTAAAATTCTTGGCTCAGGCGCAAGAAAAGAATTTTGGCGCTATAAGTATTTACGACCTTAAGGACATTCTTGCGCCTCTGCTTAAGATGGTTGTCACTCCGGAAGGAAAGGAACGCCGTGATCCAAACATTGCCTTTTGAGCAGGCTATCCTTAAGATGGATTTACCGGATTTGAAGCGCAACCTTTTCTCGTCGGATGACTGGATAAGGGTTATTTTAAAGACCTATAATGCCAAGATTTTAGTGAAGTATATTGAACGAGACGGGCGTGTGGCGAGTTATATTATTTATTCCGTCGTTAAGAATTTTCTCGAATGGAAAATTTGCTTATTGTCCTACGCGGATTATTGTGATGCGTATGTTGAGCATTTGCCGGATTGGCAGGAGTTTTTTTCTTCTTTGCGCAAGGACTATCCGGAATACCGGATCGCTTTGCGAAATTTGCGCGATCCTTTGCCGCGGCAAATGCCGGAATTCAAACATTTGAGCAAGGAAAAATTTCATAGTCTGGATTTACAGCCGGAACTGCGGCAGATTTGGAAAAATACGCACGATTCTTTTAAGTCCGCAGTTAAGCAGTCGGAAAAAAGTGGCATTGTCGTCCGCCGTTGCGAGAAGAGTGAATTAAAGAAATTTTATGATTTGCATTTGTGCATTCGCAAGAAAAAGTATAAAATTTTTCCTCAGCCTTATCGTTTTTTTGAAGTGATTTGGGACGAAATGATCGCAAAGGGGAATGGGGTTTTATTAGGCGCCTATTCTCCGCAGAAGGAGTTTATCGGCGGGAACATTTATTTATTATGCGCAGACACCTTTTATTATAAATTCAACACTTCTTCTTTGACGGCGCTCAAATCCCGGCCAAACAATTTGTTGTTTTGGGAAGGGATCAAATATGCCAAGGCATTAAAATGCCGGTCTTTGGATCTTGGCTCAAGCGGGTTTGAACAAAAGGGCCTGATTCTTTTTAAGGAGCACACCGGCGCCACGGCGATGGAAATCCATCACCTCGGTTTTGAGCCGCCCGGTTATCAGTTTAGTCAAAAAAGAATTCTTAAAATTATGACCAGAATTTTCACTCTTCCTCATATGCCAAATCCTATTGTGCAGTGGGGGAGTTCAATCATTTACCCGTATCTTGCCTGATCATGAGCCAGGATTTAAAAAATCTATTCGATTCATGGGGACAGATTGCCCGCCGTGAGTATATTGACCAGCAATGGCTGCTCAGTAAATGGGAAGTTGTAGAAGGTGTCGTATGGTCCCCGGAAAAGGTCAATGTTTTGATCCAGACTATTGCTGACGGACTGGAACTCAAGTCCAGCGATGTTCTTGTCGACTTAGGGTGCGGGGGCGGGTGGATCCTCAAACAGTTACAGCCGCGGGTCAGGAAAATTTTGGGTTTGGATTTTTCTCAATCCATGCTGAGGCATGCCGTTAAATCTTGTCCTTTGGAAAGTTTTATTTGCGCCGAGATAGAGCGCTTGCCTTTTAAAGACGAGAGTTTTGATTGTATCTTATGTTATTTCGTTTTTTTAAATTTTTCCGATGATGCTTCTGTGGAAAAGAGTTTGATCGACGTGATGCGGACGTTAAAGAAAGGCGGGCTGGCCCTGATCGGCCAATTGCCCGATAAAAACGCTTCGCCCCAGTATGATTTTGCAAAAGCGGAATATCTCGTCTATTGCAAGAAGAATTTTCAGCTGGGGAAAAGCCATCGTGAAATTTGCCGCGCACCACAAAAACTTTTTGACAAAGACAAGCTAAAACTTTTTTTGGAACGCGAAAAGATTGTTTATCAGCTCAGAAAATCATTCAATCCTTTTTTTCGTCCAGGTGCGGAGCCCGTTGTCGATTGGCGATTCGACCTGGTGTTAAAAAAGTAATAAGAATATTCGAAAAGACATCTCGGGAGTATTTTTCTGTTATAATACCCGCATCTTTTTGATGAGACTTGGAGAAAATCTTGAACGCTAGAAACCAGTCCCCCGATTTTAGTTTGGAGCATCTCACAGCATCCATTGAAAATTATTCTGTAGCCTATGCTCAGGATGTGACGCCGACATCGTATTTCGGGTTTCCGGTTGCGGCCGTCTTGGATGCTGAAAAGCGTTTGCTTTCCGAGTCGGATATGTCTATCGCTTATTTTTCCATGGAGTATGGTTTGGCCCCCAGCATTTACAATACCTTTAACCTGACCCGTCCCATGAGCGAAAAGAACCAGTTTTTTAAGCACGAGGTTTTTTCCAACAATTGGATGTGCGATTATCTTTTTAAAATCCAGATCGATAAAATGCTGGATATCCCGATTTATGGCGGAGGCTTGGGCGTTCTCGCCGGAGACACGATCAAAAGTGCGGCCGATCTGGGGATATCCTTTGTGGGGATCGGAGTTTTATGGAATAAAGGTTATTTTAAGCAGAATTTTTGGTACAAGCACGGTCAGGTTCCGGAAGAGTTGCAATGGGACCCTTTTTCCTACCCTGGACTCATCCCGCTCAAAAACATTATTACCATTGATACAAAGGAAGGACCGCTCGCTTTGCGTCTCTGGAAATATTATGTTTATAGTTATGATAAAAAGACATCCTGTCCCTTGATTCTTCTTGACTCGAATTTGTCACAGAACCCACCCCATTTTCAGAAATTGACTGACCAGCTTTACCGCAGTGACAATGTATGGTGGAAAATTTTTCAGCGTTCTTTGCTCGGTATCGGCGGCATGAAAGCCTTGCGCAGTCTGGGTTACAATATCGACTGTTATCATTTGAATGAAGGGCATGCGGCCTGCGCTTTGCTGGAACAATATGTTTCCTTGGAAGATAAGAGCCGGATGGAAGATTTCAAAAACAAGTTTGTTTTTACATGCCACACTCCCGTTGAGGCCGGTCATGACCGTTTCAATGTCAGTGACATGGCGAAAGTACTGAATAAAGAATACATCGAAGCCGCAGAATTGTTCGGAAAGGCCTCGCCCGATTCGACCCAAATCAATTTTACGATCATGGCTCTAAATAATTGCCGTCGGGCCAATGCCGTGGCACAAAAACACGGGGAAGTCATGCGTTATCAATTCCCTAAATATGCGCAGAAAATCGATGCCATTACAAATGGTATCCATTCCCATACATGGGTTTCCGAGAGTTTTTCAAAGTTATTTGATAAATATAATAATGTTGTGGGAGATTGGCGCAGTGATCCGGAAAATTTGATTCATGTGAAAAAATTGATCAAGGATGAAAATTTCCGCCGGGATATTTTTATGGCACACCAAGCGAACAAAAAGAACCTGATTGAGATTGTCCGGCATTGGCAGTTGCGAGACGATGTTTTTACCTTGGGCTGGGCCCGGCGAATCGCGGGGTATAAACGTCCGGCTTTGATTTTTCATGATATTAAAGAAATCATTAATCTGGCCCATGATATTGGGCCCCTGCAAATCATTCTCGCTGGAAAAGCACATCCGAATGATAATATCGGTGCGGCGCATATCGATGAAATCCTTAGCCATATCGACCACTTGAATAGTCACAAGCACATCATCAAGGTCCTAATTCTTGAAAATTACGACACGTATTTTGGGAAATTGCTCACCAATTCCGTCGATGTTTGGCTCAATAATCCTTTGCCTCCTTTCGAAGCCTCCGGAACCAGCGGAATGAAGGCGATCATCAATGGGGTTGTACAAATGACGACCTTAGACGGCTGGGTTGTCGAAGCCGCAAATGATGACATCGGTTGGATTTTCGGTTATCAGCATTCCGGAGAAAATATCGGCACGGAAAGTGATTTGCGTTTAGATGAGGATTCCAAAGCGCTGATTCATACTTTGAAAGCCGCCATGGTACTTTATTATGAGACATTGAAAGCCGGGAATCTGAATTTGAACAGTCCCTGGATCGATAAAATGATCCATTGCGTCGAGCGAAGCGCTTTTTTTAACACCCAGCGCATGGTTAAAGAATACCGAGATAAAATGTGGCAGATCAAATAGTCGGAGCTTATGCGTCAATATCATGACTTGTGTAAATTTATCCTCGCTCAAGGGGAAAAGAAGGAAGACCGGACAGGAACAGGAACATTGTCGGTTTTCGGTTATCAGTCACGCTACGACTTGCGCGACGGTTTTCCGATCGTGACGACAAAAAAAATTCTTTTTAGCGCGGTGGTCCGGGAGCTGTTATGGTTTCTTAAAGGTTCTACGAATATCAATGAGGGATTAAAGGAGTTTACACCCATCTGGAATTCATGGGCTCAGGAAAATGGTGAATTGGGTCCCATTTATGGTTATCAATGGCGCAAATGGGAGAAATTTGTCAAAGATGAAAAGGAAGGAAGTTATCATAAGGAGCATGTCGATCAGATCACGGGGGTTATTGAGCAGATCAAGATAAATCCCAATTCCCGAAGACATATTATCAGCGCTTGGAATGTGGCGGATATTGACCGGATGGCGTTACCTCCATGCCATACTTTCTTTCAGTTTTATGTTTGCAACGGCCGGCTTGACTGCCATCTGTATCAACGTTCCGCTGACGTGGCGCTCGGCGTGCCGTTTAATATTTCCAGTTACGCTTTACTTTTAAGTATGGTCGCAGCCGAGTGCAATCTAATTCCCGGTGTTTTTATCCACACTCTGGGCGATGCGCATATTTATTTGAATCACATTCAAGGGATCCAAACTCAATTGACCCGGACCTGTAAAACTTTGCCGCGATTGAAACTGGCCAAGAAAAAAGTTTTGGATTTTACTTTCGAGGATATCGAACTCATTGATTATCAGCACGACGCATTTATTAAGTTCCCGATCGCTGTTTAATTTTTATGATTCCATTTAGCCTTATTGTCGCTGTCGACATCAATCTTGGTATTGGCAAGAGCGGCAGTTTGCCGTGGCATTTGCCAGCCGATCTTAAATATTTTAAAAAGGTGACGACACATTCATCCGCACCGGGACAAGTGAATGCTGTCATTATGGGACGTAAAACGTGGGAATCGATTCCCTTGCAATTTCGTCCTCTTCCCCAAAGATTCAATGTGGTGATTTCGCGGCAACATGATTTTCCGGTCCCGCCGGGGACCTTACACGCCGCAAGTTTACAAAAAGCTTTGCAAAGTGTTGAAAAAGAAAATGTCAGGGAAATTTTTGTGATTGGCGGAGCGCAGGTCTTTCAAGAGGCTGTTCTGAACCCCGGCTGTCAGAAAATTTATCTGACCCGTATTGAAAAGGAATTTTCTTGTGATGCGTTTTTTCCTGATGTGTTACATCAATTTACCGCAATCAGCCACAAGGGCCCGATTCTAGAAAGCAATATTCCTATCTGGTTTTATGAATACGTGAAGATTTTTTAATTATTGCGATTTTTCCTTAAAAAAGTTTAGGCATTAAGGTGGGTTTATGTATAATAGAGACCAACTGGACCAGCCAAAGGAGCCGAATGCCTAAGCTCAGAATAGAAAAACCAACCGCAGGACCCAAGGTCGCCCCTATGCAAAACATTTATCATGATATATCCCGGTTTACGCAAGAAGATATTTATCTTTTTAAGGAGGGAAATCATTTTCGCCTTTATGAAAAATTGGGCAGCCACGAAATGGTTCGGGAATCTGTGCCAGGGATTTATTTCGCGGTCTGGGCACCCAATGCACAAGAGGTTTCAGTTATCGGAGATTTCAACGGTTGGAACAATCAAACCCATAAATTGGGGGCCCGTTGGGATAGCTCAGGTATCTGGGAGGGATTTATTCCCAATCTCACGACCGGTGTTATTTATAAGTATCATATCACGTCTCGTCATAATGGATTTGAGACGGAAAAAGCCGATCCCTTCGCTTTTTTTGCGGAAAGTCCGCCAAAAACAGCTTCTAAGGTTTGCAATATAGATTATTCCTGGCAAGATTCAAAATGGATGAAGGAACGTGCTGCCAAGAATTCGAGTGAGGCTCCTTTTTCTATTTATGAAGTCCATTTGGGATCATGGCGGCGTGTTCCTGAGGAGGGCAACCGCTCATTGACCTACCGTGAACATGCCAATTATTTGGTCGATTATGTTAAGAAAATGGGTTTTACCCATGTGGAACTTATGCCCATTATGGAACACCCCTTTTACGGTTCCTGGGGTTATCAATGCTTGGGATATTTTGCTCCGACGAGTCGCTATGGCGATCCGCAAGATTTGATGCATTTAATCGATAGCTTTCATCAAAACGGGATCGGTGTCCTTCTGGATTGGGTGCCGTCCCATTTTCCGGGAGACGGGCATGGTTTGGCTTATTTTGACGGAACACATTTGTATGAACATTCCGACCCCCAAAAGGGTTTTCATCCGGATTGGAAAAGTTATATTTTCAATATGGGGCGGGCCGAAGTCAAGGAATTCTTGATTTCCAGTGCGCTTTTTTGGTTTGAGAAGTACCACGTCGATGGTCTGCGGGTGGACGCGGTGGCATCCATGTTGTATTTGGACTATTCCCGCAATCAAGGCGAATGGATCCCCAATATTTATGGGGGACGGGAGAATATTGAAGCTATCAATTTTTTGCGCCAGATGAATGAAGTGATTTATCAAAAATATCCCGATGTCCAGATGATCGCCGAGGAATCTACAGCCTGGGGAGGCGTTTCCCGTCCTACGAACTGTGGTGGATTAGGTTTTGGCATGAAATGGAACATGGGCTGGATGCATGACACGCTGGAGTATTTTAAGAAGGAGCCGGTTTACCGCAAGTTCCATCACAGCGAATTGACTTTCAGCATGCTCTATGCTTTTACAGAAAATTTTGTCCTTTCTTTATCTCATGACGAAGTCGTCCATGGCAAAGGGTCTATTTTTGGTAGAATGCCAGCTGATGATTGGCAGAGATGGGCTAATTTGCGGCTCTTGTATGCCTACATGTTTGCGCATCCCGGGAAAAAATTGCTTTTTATGGGCAATGAATTCGGGCAATGGGGCGAATGGAAACATGAAGAGAGTCTCGATTGGCACGTGTTGCAATATCCCCAGCACGGCGGTGTCCAGAGCTTGGTGCGCGATCTTAATATTTTAATGTGCCGCGAACCGGCTTTATACAAATTTGATTTTGAACCGCAAGGTTTTGAATGGGTCGACCATAACGATTGGCAGGACAGTGTTCTCTCTTTTTTACGAAAGGGATCGTCCCCTGAGAGCACAGTTTTAGTCGTTTGCAATTTTACGCCGGTTGTGCGTTATGATTATCGTATTGGTGTGCCTGAGCAGGGATTCTGGCAGGAAATCTTTAACAGCGACGCGCAATATTATGGCGGGGCCAATGTCGGCAATTGTGGCGGCGCACAGGCTCAACCGATCGGATGGCACGGGCGGCCCTATTCCGTGTCTTTAACAATTCCCCCGCTGGGTGTAGTTTTTTTAAAACAGTCACAAAAAGAGAATCTATCCTCGCAACGGTAGTTTTTTAAATTATAGATTTGCTAATTGATGGCCGAAAAGAATAAAAAATTTGTTTGTTTGCACGGCCATTTCTATCAGCCTCCACGGGAAAATCCTTGGCTTGAAGAAATTGAAGTCCAAGATTCCGCGCGCCCTTACCGCAATTGGAATGAGCGCATCACCGCCGAATGCTATGCGCCCAATGCCGCATCCCGAATCCTTGATGACAAGGGTTACATCCGCGATATCGTAAATAATTATTCCAAGATGAGTTTTAATTTCGGACCGACACTTTTGGTGTGGCTGGAACGTTTTGCTTCCGACATCTACGCCGCCATTCTGGAAGCAGACAAAATCAGCATGACGCATTTCTCCGGTCACGGTGCGGCGATGGCCCAAGCTTACAATCATATGATCTTGCCTTTATGCAATGACCGGGACCGTCGGACCCAGGTGGTATGGGGGATTGCGGATTTTGAATCTCGTTTCCTTCGCAAGCCGGAAGGGATGTGGCTTCCGGAAACTGCGGTTGATATTCCCTCTTTGGAAGTGTTGGCGGAATGCGGGATCAAATTTACCATCCTTGCTCCGCGGCAAGTCAAACGTTTTCGTAAGATGGGTGAGAAACACTGGACAACGATCAAGGACAATCCTGTTGATTCGCAAACTCCGTATATGTGTCAGCTGCCGTCGGGAAAGAGCATGGTGATTTTTATTTATGATGGTCCGATATCACATGATATTGCTTTTGGAGGATTATTGAATGATGGCGGAAATTTTGCCAATCGGCTGGGCAGTTCTTTTTCTAAGGATTTGCGTGAAGCGCGCCTGGTGAATGCCGCAACCGATGGAGAAACTTTTGGCCATCATCACCGTTTTGGCAATATGGCTTTGTCTTATTGTTTGCATTTACTGGAAGTTCAAAATCTCGCTACAAATACGATTTACGCGGAATTTCTAAACGATCACGCACCGGTTCATGAGGTAGAAATTTACGAAAAATCATCCTGGAGTTGTGTTCACGGCGTAGAGCGCTGGCAGAGTCATTGCGGTTGTAAAGTGGGGATGAATGATTGGCATCAAAAATGGCGTACCCCTTTAAGGGAAGCTTTGGATTGGCTTCGCGATACGGCCGCCCCGTTTTTCGAAAAAGAAATTTCGTATTTTTGTAACGATCCGTGGCAGGCCCGCGATGAATATATTCAAATCATACTGGACCGTTCGCCCTTATCTGTAGAAAAATTCTTTGCCAAACATTTTCACACGACCCTTTCTCAGAAGGACAAGGTCAAGGCGCTTAAACTTTTTGAGTTGCAGCGTCATGCCATGTTCATGTATACCAGTTGCGGCTGGTTTTTCGACGATATTTCCGGTATTGAAACCATTCAGATATTGCGTTATGCGGACCGGGTCATCCAGCTGGCCAAGGAAATTGCGGGGATGGAATGGGAAGAGGAATTTGTTAAGCGGCTAGAAATCGCAACGGGTAACATAGCGGAGTATAAAAACGGTGCGGAAGTTTATAATTCTTTTATCAAGCCTTCACGGATCAGTTTGCTCAATGTGGGGATCCATTTTGCAATTTCGTCGACATTTGAAAAATTCCCTGAGACCGCACAGGTTTATTGTTATGCTATCCGTACCGTTGTTTCGCACGAATATGAAATCGGCAAACAGCGTCTATTGCTGGGACGGGCGTTGATCTGGTCGCTCATTACGTGGGAAGAAGCGGAAATTGATTTTGTTGTGCTTTATTTTGGCGATTATAATTTGAACGGCGGTGTTCGGGTCCACGAAAGTGAAGAGTCCTTTAAACAGATGCATAATGTCTTGCACGATTATTTTTTGCGCAGCGATATCCCCGAAGTACTGGGCGTGATGAACAAAAGTTTTGGTCAGCATAATTATTCTTTGTGGGACCTGTTTAAAAATGAGCAAGAGAAAGTTTTAAATCAGATTTTTGAATCCACAATGGACGTCATTACGGCAAATTTCCGGGAAATTTATGAACATTATTATCCTTTAATGCGGATCCGGCCGGATTTGAAAATTCCCCTTCCCAAGGCCTTGGCCATGACTGTTGAGTTTGTTTTGACCCGTGACATGACCGCGGTTTTGGAAAATGATTTTCTTGACCTTGATAAACTGGAAAAACTGGCCCAAGAAATGCGCCGCTGGATGTTTACCCGCGACAAGGAAAATTTAGGATATGTTGCTGGAAAAAGGGTAGAAAAGTTGATGGCCCAATTTTATAAAAATCCTCATGATATGGATTTGGGCCGTACCATCGCCACCGTTTTACGCATTTTACGGACATTGTCTTTAAATCTGGATTTGTGGAAAGCCCAGAATTATTTTTTCACGATGACCCGGACCATTTATCCTGTCATGCAAGACAAATTCAAGCACGGCCATGAAGACGCCCGAGATTGGATAGCGGGTTTTGAGAATTTGGGACGCTATTTGAAGGTGGCTGTCCAAAAGGAAAATTGATGTTTACGCGCGCCAGTGGAATTCTTTTGCATATTTCTTCATTGCCATCCGTCGGAGGGATAGGTGATTTTGGCCCTGCCGCTTATGATTTTGTGGATTTTTTAGCTGCGGCCAAACAGAAGTATTGGCAAATTTTGCCGATTAACCCAACGGACTTAGGATATGGAAACGGTCCTTACAGCAGTCCCTCGGCGTTTGCCATCAATACGTTGTTTATTAGTCTGGAAATTCTTGTGAAAGACGGATTGCTAAAAAAAGATGAGGTGGCGACCCTTCCTTTACCTTTGCGGACCGACAAAGTCGATTATGTGACCGTCATAAAAACGAAAAATAAATTGTTGGAACAAGCTTTCGGGCGTTTTAAAAATACCAAATTTGAAAAAGAAGATTTTACTGCGTTTTGTGAAAAAAATAGTTTTTGGCTGGACAGTTATGCCGAATTTATGCTTTTTAAAAAGCGTTTTAACGGTGTTATTTGGAGCGATTGGCCCGACGATCTGCGGGACGGGCGCCTGGGTATTCTCAAAGAGTTTCGGGCCAAATACCCGCAAGATATTAAACGCATCAAATTCTTTCAGTATCTGGCCTTTAAACAATGGAATCAGTTGCGGGTTTATTGCCGGGAAAAGAAAATCGAACTCATCGGCGATATTCCGATTTATGTTAATGAAGACAGCGCTGACGTCTGGGCCAATCCGCTTATTTTTAAACTGAGCCCGAAACTCAAACCCGTTTTTGTCGCGGGTGTCCCGCCGGATTATTTCAGTCAAACCGGACAACGCTGGGGTAATCCGGTCTATGATTGGGAGCGAATCAAAAAAACCGGATACGAATGGTGGACGCAACGCATGGATCACAATTTGGAATTGTTTGATGTGATTCGCATCGACCATTTCCGCGGTTTGATGGGCTATTGGGAAATTCCAGCGGCGGAAAAAACCGCGGTCAATGGCCATTGGGCCAAAGGTCCCGGCGAACATTTTCTAAATCATTTGCGAGCGGTTTATCCCAATTTGCCGATCATAGCCGAAGATTTGGGTCAGATCACTCCTGACGTCGGAGAAGCCATGAAAAAATTTCATCTCCCGGGAATGAAGATTTTGCAATTCGCGTTTAATGGTGATAGTCAGCATCCTTATTTGCCGGAAAATTTTTCTGAAGACTGTATTGTTTATACGGGGACGCATGACAATAATACGACCAAAGGGTGGTTTCGTAAGGATGTCTCAGGTCATGAAAGGGATTTTTTAAAAAAATATTTTCAAAAAGAAATTTTAGAGGATAACGTAGCCCAGGAATTTATCCAATCGGCTCTCAAGTCTAGGGCCGTCGTGTCGATTATTCCCATGCAAGACCTTCTTAATTTGGATGAGGAAAGCCGCATGAATGTTCCGGGGATAGCCTTGGGCAATTGGGAGTGGCGTTTGAATGCCCAAAATCTCACCTCCGCATTGTCCGGGAGTCTGGCGCAAGCGACCGTTGGTCATCATCGTTAATCTGCCTGACAAATCAGGTTTATTCCTTGAGAGAAAAGAGGGGCTGTGTTAGAATTTTTTCGTATGAAGGACAAGGTTTTTTTATTTTCAATCGTATTGATAGCATTAACAGCGGGATGTGCTTTTCATCGAGGGCCACAGGCTTTTCAAAAAGCAAATGTTTCTCCGTTGCGTGAGGCCCGGGTTTTTCATAAGGAAAAATTAGCCAAAGGAGGCAATCTCCTTGTCGTTCCTTTCAGCGCCGGAGAAGATGTTGAGGCCAGCGATGAACTCGATCATGTTTCGTTGATGGTTGTAAAAGGAATATCGGATGTCTTGGGAAGCGGGACACCTTTTAAGGTTCTCGCCGCACAAGACGTTCAAAAAGCCGATTTTGTGATCAAAGGAAGAGTTTTGCAAATGAAGGAAAACAATCCTTTTAAGCCCTGGGGCAAGAAATCCAAACATTTGACACTGTCTTTAGAAGGTCTTATTCTCAACGTCGAGAACGAAGATATTATTGCAAAATTCAGTCAGGTCAAAGATTTTGAGGGTGTGGCTGTTCGCTTCGAAGCTTTAGCGTATGAAATCGGTGTTGAAATCGGCAAATTTCTGTTGGGCCAAACGCAATAAATTAAAACTGAATAAAGATTTCTAAGAGGTCTCATTTGTGATTGTGGTTACGGGCGGAGCCGGATTTATTGGGAGTTGTATTGTCGCTAAGCTAAATACATTCGGCTGGGGCGATATAATGATTGTCGACCATCTCGAACCGGACGATCCCAAAAGGGAAAATATCAAGAAAAAGAAATTTGTCCAATATGTCGACAAGACGGAATTCTTAAAGGCTGTTTTATCTGACACCGTCGATTCCAAAGTAGAGACCATTATCCATATGGGCGCCTGTAGCAGTACGACGGGCACGGACGCTAAATATTATGAGGAAAATAATTTTTTGTACACCAAGCATTTGGCCGAATGGTGTTTAAAAAAAGGCGTGCGTTTTATCTATGCCAGTTCGGCCGCGACCTACGGGGACGGAGCGGAAGGTTATCGCGATGATGAAGCGACCAGCCGTCGTTTAAAGCCGCTCAACTTGTACGGGGAGTCTAAACAAAAATTCGATCTTTGGGCGCTCGACCAAAAAGTTACGGAGCACATGGTTGGACTCAAGTTTTTTAATGTTTTCGGGCCCAATGAATACCATAAAGGAGATATGCGCAGTGTTGTGGCGAAATCTTATACGAAGATGATGCTAAACGGGAAGATATCACTTTTTAAATCCTACCGTCCGGACTATAAGGATGGAGAGCAAAGACGTGATTTTATTTATGTTAAAAATGCCGTGGATGTGGTGATTTATTTTCTTGAGAATCCGCATATTAATGGCCTTTTCAATTTAGGTACAGGTAAGGCCGAGACTTGGAATGAACTGGCGCGTGCACTTTTTAAGGCGGTTGACAGGGATCCCTATATCGAGTATATCGAAATGCCTGAATATTTGCGGCCGCGGTATCAGTATTTTACCGAAGCTGACATGACAAAATTAAGACAGGTCGGTTACACCCAGCCTTTTCTCAATCTTGAGCAGGGCGTGAAAGATTATGTGGGTTATTTAAAAGTAAACGGATATTATTGACATGCCCCCATTGATTATTTTTCTTGTGATTTTTATCATCCTGACCTTCGTCGTCGGTGCGTCATTTCTTTTTCGAGGGTATACGAATTTGCCGGCAATAGGGACATTGGCCCCCGCCGAGGAACTGGAAAAAGTCCAAACCGATTTAAGGCTGGCCAACGGTGAGAGGGAAAATTTGCGTAGTCAGGCGAACACCTTGGCTGTCCAGCTGGAAGAGATGAAAAGTAAAGTGGCTTGGGCTGAAGGTAATGTCAAATCGCTCGAAGAAACACTCAGTCGAGGCTCGCAGGTTCAGGCGCGTTTGGAGCAGTTAGAAAAAGACTTGAACTTTTTGTCACAAAAGGCGGATAGCCAAGCGCGGGAAGCGGTTGAGGTGATTAGCCGGTTAGCGACGGAGAATGAAGGTTTGCAAAGTTCTATTCCTAAAGTTTCTACGGATTTTCAGGATCCGAATGTTCTTACCGATGAAAATCAAAAGTTAAAAATCCAGATTGAAGGGTACCTCAATAAAGTCAAGGAGCTGGAAGCCGTCGTGCAGGCAACCCAGGACGCTGTAGCTAAATCTGCAGGGATCGGCGTATCCAGCGCACAACTGACAGAAGAAAATACCGGCTTGAAAAGAAATCTTTTTGAACTTGAGGAGAAAATAAAAGCGGCCCAAGCAGAAGCTGAAAAGTTGAGAGCCGAACAAGCGCAAGACCTTTTGGAATTGCAAAATAAAATTAGCCAGCTCGACGAGGAGAATAAAATTCTGCGAGAAAAACCAGCTTCAGCGGTTGATTCAGCCACCGTTCAGTCTCCCGCCGTTGAGGAAGAGCTTAAGCGAGTGCGTCTGCAAAATGAAGAACGGATTGTTTATGCCAATGCGGCTTTAGTCAAATTAAATAGTGATTTGGAATTATTAAATGTACAGATTACAGAAAAAGATGCCAAAACCAAAAAACTTACCGAAGAGCTTAGGGACAGTCGTCAAGAAATGGCTATGCTTTTAAGGGAGATTTCGGAATTGAAAACGGCGCAAAAGCTGGTCAGCGTTCCCGAGCCGGTTGATACGGTCGATTTGCAAAAACGTTTAGAAGAATTGCAAGCGGCCAATCAACACCTGCGCGACAAAGAGAAAATTTTAACCTACAAATTGGTCCTTTCCCGCGCTCAGGCTATGGGTCTGGAAAAAATGTGCGAAGAATTTAAGTATCAGGTGGAAAGCCGTTAGGAAGGAGAAGCTTACGTGATTGTTGCCGGCGATATTATGTCGGAGGATGTGGTTGTCGTTTATGAGGATATGCTGATCCGCCAGGTCGCTCATTTGATGTTAAGAAAGCGGGTTTCCGCTTTTCCCGTCGTCAGTAAGACCGCCGGTCTTATCGGCATTATTTCGATGACCGACCTGTTTATGATGATGAACAAGGCTTTCATCAAAAAGACGGATGAAGAATTTCATAAACGTCTGGCGATGTTTCGCGATATGAGTATCGGTCAGGTGATGACAGAAAATGTGATCACTATCAAGCCGACGACCAGTCTTGATGAAATTGTGGATTTGGTGGTGCAAAAGAAAGTCCATGTCTTTCCTGTTCTGGTTAGAAACAAAATTGTGGGTATCGTAAGTCGGCATGACATTCTCAACGCGGTCTATGCCTATGATTGAAGGAGGATCAACACATGACGGAAAATCCTGTTGAATCATTTCACCGTGGGCGAGAAACGATTATGCATTCCCTTGTGCAGATACAAGCGTTAAGAAACAATTATCGGGAAGCGCGCAAGATAACCGGCGAGTGCCGAGAAAAAGTTTATTATTATTTAGGAAAGCAGGACGGACAGTTTTACGCTAAAATCACCGATTTCTTTTGCGATAATCGTCCGGCTTTAAAGATCGTCGAGTTCTTAGTTCAGGATTTGAAAGAGTTGAAGGGCAAAACGTTTGGTTTTTTTGAAAAGTACGGCGTGCAAAATCCTTTTGAGCAGGGACGGAATTTTGCCCGAGACCTTCGCGAATATCAACAGGCCTTGTTAGAACGTTTTCGTGTGGAAGAGGATTATCTTTTGCCGCTTTTGAAAAGATTGGCGGAAGAAAACGGAAGTTGGCTGGCCAGAAAGTAAGCTCATGAAAAATTATAAAATGCTTTTGACTCTCATTGCGGTGCTTGGGGTTTCCGGTTGTGCGAGTTTTCGCGAAGAGGCGAAGCTTTTGTGGGGTTCGTCTACATCAGAGCTGGAAAGTGTGCGCAATGAAGCCAGCCGGAGTACTTTTTCTTGCTCTTGGGAAGAATGTTTTAATGCCGTAGTCAAGTATGCCAATGTCCCAACTGCGTCATTACCTGAGCCTGCGCTTCATCCCGAGACGATGAATCAGACCGCCGTAGCTTCCGTTGAAAAACCCATTAAGGTGAAAAATCTGGATCTTTTTTTACAAGACCGAGAACGTCGTGTGATTGTGGTCATGGGAATTCCCGGCAGCGTCAACACAACCGAAGTGGGTCTTTTTTTTACACCACTCGACAATAGAAAAACCTTGGTGGAAGTCACGTCCTTAAGTACATCAGCCAGAGTCCGGGCCGCTGATATTGTTTTTACCGAGTTAGGCAAGCAATTTACCGTCGTTAATTAAAGCCGTTTCTATGATTGAACACGAAATGCTTTTTTTGGGCCTGCTGGTTGATGGTCCCAAGCATGGCTACGAGATCAAACGCAAGATCGACGAGGAGCTTTTTCCCTTTGTCGGTCTTAAGGTCAAGTCGATCTATTATCCCTTAAAGAAGATGGAACAGCTCAAGCTGATCCACAAAGATGTTGGGCGGGAAGGAAAATTTCCAGAAAAGTTTGTTTACAGTATAACTTCGCAGGGCCGCAAAATTTTTGACCATCTTATTACCGAAAGTTTTGTTTCTATTGAACGGCCTTTTTTTCACATTGATCTTTCCTTATATTTTCTCCCGTATGTTGATAAAAATCTGGCGCATAAGAAGTTGCGCGGTAGAATCATTTTTCTCAAGCGCATCAAACGGGATTTGGGCCAGCTTTATGACAAGCAAAAGCCTGGCTTGGCCAAACATTTGGCCATTATTCTTGAGCATGATCTTGATCTGGTTTCAGCAGAAATCAAGTCCTTAACGCGCCTTTCTGATATTCTTGATTCAACCCCTTAATCTACATAAAATCCTCTTAAGAAAATCTTGACAAGCCTAGTTTTTTTACTAAAATCAAAGTACTAAAATTTTACTACTATTAGACTTTCAGGATATATCTGTCTTATATGGATACTTTTACACTTCTTTCGGATCAAGCGCAAAGATATTTTGCCAAACCCGCAATCATTTTTCACGATCACGTTATCAACTTTGGCGATCTTCCTGCGAAAGTTTTTCGTTTAGCGAATGCTTTGCAAAGATCGGGTTTGAAGAAAGGAGACAAGCTGGGAGTTTGTATGCCCAACTGCCCCGAATTCTTTTATTCCTATCTTGCCGGTTTTGTTTGCGGGGCCGTTGTCGTTCCTCTTGATTTTATGCTGAAAAGTGAGGAATTGATTTCCTGTCTGTCCCATTCTGAAGCCAAGATTTTATTGATCCAGAATCGTGCTGAAATCAGCATAACGGAGATTCAGAATTCGGTTGCTACTCTCGAAACGACAATCATCCTTAACCGCAATGTGGGTGAGGTCAATTTTTTTCAGGATTGGATTGATCAATTCCTTGACACGCCGGTGAAAGTTGATATTTTTGACCATGATCCGGCTTTGATCATGTATACATCAGGCACGACGGGAAACCCTAAAGGCATTTTATTGACCTATCAGCATCTAAAAGGCTCACCAGAAGCCATGAAATTTTTTGTCGATTTATCGGACAAAGATATCAAATTAGCAGCCATTCCTTTCAGCCATATCGGCGGCTTTATCTATATTCAAAATTGCTTGATTTTTGGAATAACTCTGGTCATTATGGATCGTTTTAATCCTTCTGAATTTTTACGGTTGGTCGATCAATATAAAGTCACCTGTTTTCATATTGTTCCGGCTATGTACACGGCATTGTTGACCCTCAAGCATATTGAAAAGTTTGACTTGTCGTCTTTGCGCTGGGTGGTCGTCTTCGGTGCCCCAAGTTCGCCGGACATTATGGAACGCTTTCACAAATTTTGTCCCAATGCCCAGTTGTTAAACGGTTGGGGCATGACGGAGACATGTCCTCCAAATACGGTTACGCCGTGGGGAAGTAAAAATATTGCCAGTGTCGGGAAACCTTCACCATTGTCGGAAATAAAGATTATCGATGAAAATGATAAGGAAGTTGCCGCCGGTGAAATCGGTGAAATTTTGCTTCGCGGCTGGATCGTTATGAAAGAATATTACAAGGACCCGGAAAGTACTTCCCAGATGAAACGTCATGGCTGGCTTTACACCGGTGACTTGGGCCGCAAAGACGCGGAAGGATACCTTTATATCGTAGGTCGTAAAAAAGAAATGATCAAGGTCGCCGGCCAAATCGTTTACGCGCCCGAAGTAGAGGCCGCTTTTTATAAACATGACGCGGTTCTGGAAGCGGCGGTGATCGGGGTGGCGGATAAGATGCGTGGGGAAGCCGTCAAAGCTTTTATTGTTCTGAAGGATGGTCATTGTACATCCACCGAGGATTTTCGTTATTTTGTCCGGGAGCACCTGGCGAATTTTAAAGTGCCTCAGACCATCGAGATCCGGACCAGTCTTCCTAAAAACCGGACCGGAAAGATCGATAAGGAAATGTTAAAACAGAATGTGACAGTGTGATTTTTACTGTCATCAATAAGACGGCCCGAGAAAAATATTTGGGGATAACATTGTAGAAAGGAAAAGCGATGCAAAATATGCGTAAAGAAATTCACATGACAGGCCAGGATTTAATGGGAATGGTGCAGCTGCGTCCGGAGGATTTGGGAGATTATGCTTTGGTGCCGGGTCCCAAGGAACGTCTCGATGCGATTGTCAAGAGATTGGAAAATCCCATCAAGAATTTTTCCTTTATGGAATATAACATGTATACGGGAACTTTTGCTGGAACAAAAATCACTTCGATCAACGGAGGGCGTTTCGCGGCGGATACCGGAATCACGACCGAAATTCTCTGCAATGCGCAAGCCAAGGTCATGATCCGTCTCGGTAGCTGTGGTGCTTTGCGGGAAGACATTAAAGTAGGAGACTTAATCGTCGTTGACAGCACATTTTCCGGAGAAGGTGTAACTCCGTATTATGTGGATAAAAATTTTAAAACCGTTTCCGATAAAAAATTATCTGACGATTTGGTCGCCATTGCCCGCAAGGCCGGGAGCAATGTCCATGTCGGAAAATGCTGGTCGACGGATGCCATTTTACGCGAAACTCGGGAAAATGTTGGCAAAGCCGTGGCCGAAGGATGTATTGCCGTGGATATGGTCAGCTCGGTTTTTTTGACGATTTGCCAGCTTTATAAAATTCCGGCCGCGGTCGTTTTGGCGGTCAGCGACAATGTTATAACCGGCGAGATGGGTTTTCTCAATACGGATTATTATATGGCCGAAGGAGCCATGATTAATGTGGCTTTCAATTTGATCAAGCAGCGGGAAACGGCGAAGGCTGGAGTGTAATGAAGGAATCTCCGCTTTTTTGGCCCGCCTATTTGAAAGACAAAACCCTTTTTGTCCTCGATGAAACGCTAGTGCCGGCGAAACTGAAATACGTCAAAGTTACCAGTACGGATGAAGCGGTCCAGGTAATCCGTGAAATGAAAACGCGCGCTTTTGGTCAATTCCTCGTCGTATTAAGCACGTTTTTACTTGAACTGGAGCGTCATCCGGGATTAAACGGGAAAGAATTGCGGGAAAAAATCGGCAACATTGCGCAGAGTCTTAACCAGAGCCGTCCGACCTTTCCATTTTCCGAAATTACCGCGATTGTTGTGCTTTGGGCGCAGAGCGCTTTAGACGTTGGTGATGACGTCCGGGACACGGTCACAAGACATGTGCAGAAATATTTGCAAGGCATACGTTTTCGCCGTTTAGAACGGGTGCAAAAGATCGCCGCAAATATCAAGGACGGCGACAGTATTTTGACGCACTGCAATGTCAGTGGGGAGCTGGCGATGGCCGCGGCGCTTTGCCAGGAACAGAAAAAAGACGTGCAATTTTATTGCACGGAAACTCGGCCGTATTTTCAGGGTGCGAAACTCACCTATTGGGAACTCGAAAAGGTGGGAGCGGATGTGACGCTTGTGGCCGACAATGCAATTGCCACATTAATGGCGGATAAAATGGTTAATAAGATCATCGTCGGTTCGGACCGCAATTGCGCCAATGGAGACTTTGCCAACAAAATCGGGACCTATCAAATCGCGCTGTTGGCCAAGGAGTTTAAAATACCGCTTTTGGTTTTGACCCAGCCCTCTAAGACAATAGCGTCGGGTGCTGACATTCCGGTTGAAATCCGCGATGAGAAGGAACTTTTAGAATTCAACCGCAAAAGAGTTTTCACCGGCCGGGTGAAAGGTCTTTATCCGGGATTCGACGTCGTGCCGCATGAATATGTGAGAAAAGAGATCGCCCTCAATGTCTTCTGAACTTAAAAATGTTATTTTGATCCATGGGGTCTTCAAAAAAGATTTTTTTGGCCCTTTGGGTCAGGATAAAAAAGACGTAGTCGTCCTGGAAGGACGTCCGAGTTTGCAGGCGGCGCATCAAGCCAGCGCACATTTGGAAAAAACTCTAATAACCCCGACGGTGATGGCTGACAATATGGCGGGTTATCTTTTTTCAAAAGGACTGGTGAAGGAAGTCTGGCTGGCTTTTCAGGCCACGGACAAAACAGGTGCGATGTGCCAAATTGGCGCTTTGATCCTGGCGGTGCTGGCCAAAAAGCATTGTGTCCCGGTTTTCATTTACCCCGCGGGAAGAAAAACCCCACCCTTCGGTAAACCCCGTGACCTGCAAAAGTTTGACGGACAGTATATTGTAAAAGGCAGAATCAAGGCGTTTGTTCCGCTCAATGAGTGGGTTCCGGCAAAATATTTAACGTCATTGATAGGAGCACATAATGAGTCATGAGATTATTTCCGGTTTGAAGCGTAACATCGAGGCGATCGGCCGTCTCTTATGGGAAAAGGATCTCGTCGGCGGTTTGAATGGAAACATCAGCACCCGGCTGAATGACAATAACGTGCTGATCACCGCGACCCGGACTTGTTTGGGACTTCTGCAAGAGAATGATATTGTTCAGATTGATCTGGATGGAAATGTGATCGGTGAAGGACAGGCCTCCAGCGAGCGGTTTTTGCATACGGCGATTTATCAAAATTTTCCGGAGGTGAGCGCGGTTTTGCATTCTCACACCACGTACACCAATGCCTACTTTTTGGAAAATGATGTGCTGGAAGCGAGGATTTTCGAATCCAAACTTTATTTGGGCGAAGTCATTGCGATCCCGCAATCAACACCGAATGTGACTGACTTGGCCCCCGTTATTGAAGCGTTGAAAGCCAATAGCATCGTTGTCTTGAAAAATCATGGCGTTGTCGCTATGGGCAAGGACCTTTTTGATTGTTTTTTGCTTATTCAATGTTTGGAAGACACCGCCAAGATTGACACAATCAGCCGTTTGTACCAGCTGCCGTTAGGCCGGAATGCTCTGAAAGTCGATAGCAAATCCCGTAAATCCGATTTAACCGGCAAAAGGACCGAGCCTAAGATTAAAAAAACGCTGCCGTCTTTTTCTGAGCAGGAACTGGATTCTCAGGGCGTGGCACCTGCCGCGGGAATTGAGCCTCCCAAGACTTTGCCTAAGAAATTTAAATTGTTTTCTCCGGAACAGATCAATGAAATCGTGCGGCTGGTCAACTCCGATGTGACAATGAAAGACCTTGGCAAGAAAACTAAAATGAATATGTCCTTGGCGGTCAAGCTCAATGAGACCAATGAAATATTTTGTTTTCATTTTGAAGAGGGACAAATCGTTGAAATCAACGCGGATGAAAACGCGGAATTTTTGATTTCCGCCCCGGAAAACATTTGGCGTGCGGTTTTTAACCGGACCATCGATCCTTTTGTGGCAACGACACAAAAGAAAATGAATTTACGAGGGGATTTTGCCCGAATTTCAAAATGGTACGCCCCCTGCAGCCGTATTTTTGAACTTTGGGCCCAGGTGCCAGTGGAGTGAAAAGGGAAAAAGAAATGACAATTGATAATAGTGAACGACCACGATATTTGGGTTACATCGACGGTAAAATGACTGCGAACAGGGAGGAAAAATTTTTTGACGCGATCAATCCTTCCACAGGCGAGGTGTTTGCCAAGGTGTCGGATGCGGGAATTTTTGAGATGAAAACCGCAATCAAGGCCAGCCGTTTGGCCTTTGACAGTGAAGTTTGGTCGGGTCTTGCGCCGCAGGAACGGGGAAAATATTTATTAAAGATTGCGGAATTGATCCGTGAGAATGCTAAGACGCTTGCGGAATTGGAAACTTTTTCAACCGGAAAGACCATCAAACATTCCACGTTTATCGATGTGCCGACGTGCGCGGACACGTTTGAATATTTTGGCGGCGCGGGAGATTTATTAAAAGGCCACGACAATCCGGTGGCTGCTCCGGTGAAAAGCCGCACGGAACGTGAACCGCGGGGTGTTGTCGGTTGTATCATTCCCTGGAATTATCCTTTGATCATGACGGCGTGGAAGATCGCTCCGGCATTATTGGCGGGAAATACCGTCATTTTAAAACCTTCTTCTTTGGCCAGTGTTTCGGTTCTTAAATTGGCGGAAATCATTCATTCGGCCGGAATACCCAAGGGAGTTTTGAATTTTGTCGCCACCAGTCGCCATGATGTGACGGAGGAGCTTATTCGCCATCATTTGGTGGACATGATCAGTTTTACCGGCGGAACTGAGACCGGCCAGGACGTGATGCGTTTGTGTTCGGAAACCCCCAAGAAGGTTTCTTTAGAGCTGGGCGGGAAATCTCCGACCATTGTCTTTAAGGATTGCGATATGGAAGCGGCGGTCGGCGGAACGATGTCCGCCATTTTTATGAATCAGGGTCAAATGTGTACGGCCGGATCGCGTTTGTTATTGGATGAAAATATTGCCGATGATTTTTTAAAGAGTCTGATTGAGAAAACAAAAAATTTAAAAATCGGTCCGGCAACGAGCTATGAAACCGATTTCGGGCCTTTGATCAGCGAGGAGCATCGCGACAACGTCCTGGCCAGGATTCAGGAAGGCATAGAAGAAGGGGCAGAAGTCCTTTGCGGCGGGAAAATTCCCGAATCTGCGGAATTGAAATCCGGTTTTTATCTTGAGCCGACGATTTTAGGAAAAGTGAATAATCAGATGTCGGTGGTCCGCGACGAAATTTTTGGACCGGTCCTGGCCGTTATGAAATTCAAGGATGAGGATGAGGCGGTTCTTGTCGCGAATGATTCGCCTTATGGCTTAGCCAGCTCGGTGTGGACCAAGGATTTAGAAAAAGCCAATCGCGTGGCGAAAAAATTGCGGTGCGGGACAGTATGGATCAATACCTATGGCGGCTTTTATAACGCCGCTTCCTTCGGCGGATATAAGCAGAGCGGATTTGGACGGGAGCTGGGAGTGGAAGGACTGCTAGAGTATACCCAAAGCAAACATGTTTGTATCGACGATACACCCGGCGGTCGTCCTCTGGTGTCGGCGTGGTTCTGACTGAATAGTCCGCGGACGATTATTGTTTTTCTAATAACCAAAATTGTAACAAAATGGAAAGTTTTATGGCGCAGATGAGGATGTTGGCCTTGGTGATGGTTTTTTTGATGACGGGCGTTTCTATTTCTTGGGCCGAAACGATCAAATTGAATTCCGGTAAAGTTGTCGAAGGAAGCATTTTCGAAAAAACGGCCGACGGAATCAGGGTGGACCAGGGGATCGGCGTTATTCTGAGTTATTACAATGACGAAATTGAATCCATTGATGGTGTAAAGCCGATGGGCGGAATTAAAATAGAGACCGCTGATGCACAGCGTAACGCTTCAACTGTTGCTCAGGATGCACAACCTATAAAACCTAGCCTTATTCTTGAGGAATACCCAGAAGACCGCAGTTGGATATTACCACTAGAGAATGAGGTAAAAGATTTATTTGAGAATAAGGATTTCAATAAACTTGAACAAATTCTTAATGATTATGCTAATGAACAACTTAAAGATTTTAAAAGTACAAAGATTATGTATGCTGTCAGTGCTTTGACTAAATCAAATCCTGATTTTGAAGCTGTGCTTGATGAATGGATCAAAACTAAACCTGAGAGTACGTATCCTTATTTAACAAAGGGCATATATTATTATCATGTTGGATATGACCGTCGGGGAGAAGATTCGGCGAGCAAAACTTCTGCAGAACAATTTACAGCTATGAGAAAGTACTTTGCTCAAGCAAAAATTTTACTCGAAAAAGCTATTTCCTTAAATCCGCAGCTTTCTTATCCCTATCGAATCATGATTCTCATGAGTTCGGCAAACAGTGATTATGAACTCAAAAATAGATATATTGACGTGGCATTACAACGGTTCCCTTCAAGTTATAAAGTGCACGAGAATATTATCCATACTCTTAAACCGCGATGGGGAGGTAGTTATGAACAGATGGAGCAGTTTATCAAGGAGCGTCAGAAATTCTTGAGTGATAAGAGCGTTCGTCATTTGAAATCAGAGATTGCTTATGATCAAGCTTCAATGTGGAATATTTATGGGCATCAGGCAAAATATCCCCGCCGAGAAAAACTCTTGGCCAAAGAAAGTCGCAGTCCTTTTAACAAATTGCTCGACAATGTTGCCAGCGTTTTTTCCGGTGAGAGGGGACCGCAAACCGCGGAGTATTACTACAATAAAGCCATTGAAGCTGCGACGATGGGTTTAGAGATTATTGAAACCAGTGAACTCTATGATTTGCGGGCTAACGCCAAGGAAGGCCTGGAGGACAAGGAGGGTGCGCTTCTTGATGAAGACAAAGCGCTTAAACTGGATTCCCAATGTACAGAATGTGCAGAGACTAAGGTTCGCTTATTGGTTGGTATGGATCGGGCCAGTGATGCGATAACTGATGCCAAAAAAATTACAGAAAGGAACCCGCATTCCAGCTCCTTGTATGACGTGGCGGGTAATTTACGATGGAAAGGCCAATATGATGTAGCGTTGGGTTTAATTGATGAATATTTGCGAAACAATCCCAATGACGCAGCGGCCTTAGCAGAGCGAGGGTATTGCCGGCATAATCTCGGTCAACTCGACGGCGCGGTTGCAGACTATAAGCGGGCCCTGGAGTTAGCTGGACCTGATTTTGATGTGATGTATCCCATTAATATGTTAGGACTGATTCTCTGTCAGAGAAAAGATTTTCCTCAAGCCTTGGAATTATTGAATAAATATATTCAACTCCGCCCCCGTGATGGCGATCTTTATTCAATCCGGGCCATCGTTTTTGAGCAGGCCGGAAACTTGGGAAATGCAAAAAGTGATTATCGCAAAGCCTGTGATTTAGGTTCTAAAATCAGCTGTGGAAAAGCACGATAATAAATTCATTATTAACAAGAAAGAGGATCATCATGAAAATTCTATTTTTAACCCCCCCGTTAAAAGCCTGGGATTCGCACGGGTTGCACAAAGCCGCTAATCAAATGCATGCGCAAGCGGCCGCCTATATTCGTTCTAAAAATGCAGGGCAAGTCGTCGCGCTGGATTGTCGCGCGCTCGACATGAACTGGGAGCAAATGATAAATAAAATCGACGAGATCAAGCCCGATATGGTTTTCGTCGGTGACCAGTTGTTTTCAACCTGCGGGGCCGCGGTCATCTGGTATTTTAATGAAGCGCTCAAGGCCGTCAAAGCCAAGTTCCCGCAAATTATTACGGTTGCCAGCGGTCTTTGGTATTCGGCGGATTATGAAAGACAGATGCGCTTAAATCCCTGGATCGATTATGTTTTAATCGGGGAAGCGGAATTGACTTTGCACGAATTATTGCTGAATTTAAAAAACCCGACTAAGAAATTCCGTGAAATCGAAGGTTTGGTTTCCCGCGATGAGGCCGGTACCATCGTCGTCGGTCCGCACCGCGGATTGATCCCCGATTTGAATATTTTGCCCATGCCGGCGTATGATCTTTTTCCCATGGAAAAATATGTTGGGCATACGTATTGGAAACCTTTCGCGGAATTGATGACGTCGCGCGGTTGTCCGGGCAAATGTCATTTTTGTTATGAATGGGCTTTGTATGACAGCCGCTCCGCCGCTGCGGATTTCAGTTCATGGCGAGGAATGACGGGCAAACGCATCGTCGATGAATTGGATGTTTTAGAAAAACAATATGGCATTACAACCGTTGTTATGCAGGACGATGCTTTCAACAGCGATACCAAAGCCATGATTGAATTTTGTGAAGAAAAAATCAAACGGGGAAATCAAATCGGCTGGGTCTGTTTGGGCCGCGCCGACCAATGGATCAGCCAGCAGAATATTCTGCCCTTGATGAGAAAAGCCGGACTTTTTATGGCTTTGACGGGGGTTGAAGTCGAAGATGATATGACGTTGACTAAAACAGGCAAGGGTGTGACGATTGACCAGATCAAGCAGACGATCCAGATTTTACGTGCACAGGACATCGGCACCGTCGGGACGGTCTTGATCGGGTTAAAAGACGATACGGAAGAAAAAATCAAGAAGCGTTTGCAGACCGCTGATGAAATAGATCCGGATGTTTTTGCGTTGGATTATTTAACCCCGGTGCCCAATTCTCCGGATTGGCGTTATGGCATCAAGAAGGGCTGGTTTGACCCGGAAAAAATTGATCTGCAGACATGGGACTTTCAACACCCGGTCATCCCGACGGATCATTTGAGTGTTGCGGACGTTGGACGTCTCGGAGCTTGGTGTATGCGTGAATATTATTCCAAGCCGGAGCGGATTCACCGCATTTTTTCAAGCAATTATGACGATCGCGTCAAACTGTGCGTCAAGGATTTTATGGCTAACATTGCCAAATGGGAAGCCAATTCACGGATTCCCGCCGGCACGGGTGTGGCCGCCGCTAAGTAAAGGACATATCATGACAACAACATTTATTAAAATGCCTTGGGATACAAAAGCGGAGAAAAAATTCTTAACCACGATCCGCAGTATTCCGCTTTTTCACCGGGACATTGCCAGGGAAGTGGTCGAGAAGAAAGCGCAATTAAACGCGCAGGCCCGCAAAGCGGCTTGTGTCGAAGAAGTCGACATTGTCGATGCTTTTTTTTCGGAAGTTCCCAAGGCTTTTTATAGTTTAATGGTTCGTATTTTAGACGAGGCAGGATTAAATTATGGCCACCACATTAAAACGAAAACTAAAGAATAGCCTCACCGTTATTCACGAATTTATGTTTTTTGAAGCTCCGATCCAGATGGTTTCCTCCGAAGTCATCGCTTGGGGGGAATCGTCTTGGTGGCCTAGCCCGTGTTTGTGGAAATATATTCGTTTGACGGAAGGACCTATCCGCGTCGGTACACAATACACGATTAAGATCAACAAACCCTCCGCGCAAGATTGGTCCGCCGAAGTCAGTCAGCTTTTGCCGAATCGGATGGTCGAGCGTGTTTTTACCAAAGGCCTTTTCAAGGGTTTTGAGCGGATCATGCTTGAGGAGCGGGCCAACGGAACGCGCATGGACTATGAATTACATTTCCAAATTCGCGGGATTTTAAATTTGCTTTTGTGGCCGCTTGTTTTGCGCCGCCAGTATTTAAATACGATCAAAAAAATTACCGGCGCCTTGAAAAGCTACATTACGACGCAAGCGGAAAAGTCGCGGGATGAGTGGAGTGACAAGGGATGAAAATTGCCGTCATTGGGGCGGGAGCCATAGGATCGGTCGTTGCCGCCGGTCTTTTTAAATCGGGGGAGGATGTTTTTTTGACCGGACGTGCGGACCAGGTGAGGGCCATCCAGAAAAATGGTTTGACCATTAGGCGGGCCGACGGAAGCGAAAATATCCGCGTGCCGGCGGCCGAAGTTCTGGATCGTGATTTTGATCTGGTTATTTTTACGACCAAGACGCAGGACATTGAGGAAGCCTATATGCAGAATTCCCAATATTTAGAAACCCCGCTCATTCTCGCCACTCAGAATGGCGTGCAGGCTGATAATATTTTAAGCCCGCATTTTTTCCCGGAGCAGGTGATCAGCAGCATTGTGATGTTTGGCGCGACCTATGTGAAGCCTGGCGAAGTGACGTATAATTTTCCCGGGGATTGGATCATCGGTAAGCGGTTTGTGATGAATGATAACAAGGTTCATGACGTAGCCGCCATCCTTCAAAAAAGTTTTTCTGTTGAGGTTACAGATAATATTTTAGGTATGAAATGGCTCAAGCTTTTTGTGAATTTTAATAATTGTATTCCGGCCTTGATCGGAAAATCCATGCAGGACACGTTTACCGACATGGACCTTTGCCGGCTCAGTGTTGCACTTTTAAAAGAAGGCTTGCCGATTGTGTTAAGCGCCAATGTTAAACTTTGCTCCTTGCCGCAATTTCCTGTTGAGCGTGTTCAGGGATTGGCCGCGATGCCTTTGGAGCAGGGTGCGGCCATTATGAATAAGACTTTGACGGGTTTAAGCAAAGAGCCGCTCTATGGTTCCATTTTACAAAGTATTATGCGCGGCAAGACGAGCGAAATCGATTTTATCAATGGAGAAGTGGTTGCTGTTGCGTCCGCGATGCGGATGGACGCGCCTCTTAACCGTAAGGTGGTGCGGATGATCCATGAAGTTGAGGAGACGGGACGTTTTTTTTCTAAAGAAACGGTCAAAAAAGAATTTAGTTTAACCTAAAGTTTGACGCAAAAATTTGTGTGGGTATCTGCCGATAAAGTTTCGGGAAGGATTTCTAAGAACGACAAAATGAATGGAGTTTAAGAGATGGCGAGAAGAGTCGTGGTTACGGGAATTGGCATTATTTCCCCCAATGGTGTAGGGAAGGAAGATTGCTGGAAAAGTATGATCAACGGCATTTCCGCGGTGAAACGCGTGACGGAATTTGATGTCTCGCCTTTTAATACCAAAATAGCCGCACAAGTCCGGGACTTTGACCCCTTAATGCTGGGCTTGACTTGGGAAGAAAGTTTGCGCATGGATCGCTACGTGCAATTTGCCGTTGTCTGTGCCCGGATGGCCCTGGAAGATTCTCACCTGAATTTGGATAAAATCAATCCTCATCGTATTGGAGTTTCACTGGCCAATGCGATCTGCGGGACAAAATATATGGAAGAGGAATTCGCGCTGGTCACGGACAGCGGGAAAAATGCCATTGATCCGTCGATCGTGCGTCCCGATCTGTATGATGCGGCGATGTTTAATACTCCGTCGAGCGAAATCAGCGCCAAATATGGTTTACAAGGAATTTGTAATACGATTTCAACGGGTTGTACGGCTGGGACAGATTCTGTGGGATTTTCTTTTGAAACAATTGCCGACGGGGAAGCGGATATCATGATTACGGGTGCGGCCGAAGCCCCGATCACCCCGATCACCTTCGGAGCTTTTGATACCGTCAATGTTTTGTCGGTGACCAATGATCAACCGGAAAAGGCATCACGTCCATTTGATGCCAAGCGCAACGGGTTTGTTATTTCTGAAGGAGCCGGCATTCTAGTCTTGGAAGAATTAGAACACGCCAAGAAGCGCGGAGCACGGATCTATTGTGAAGTTGTTGGTTTTGGAACGACAAATAATGCTTTTCATATGACCGATCTTCCGCCGGATGGGGATGCCATGGCGGATTGCATCAAGATCGCGATGGATGAGGCGAAAATTCAGCCGGAAGATATTGATTATTTAAACGCGCACGGTTCTTCTACGCGTCAAAACGATACCTTCGAAACCAGTGCTTACAAAATGGCCTTAGGTGAATATGCTTATAAAATTCCGATCAGTTCATTGAAGTCGATGATTGGACATCCACTCGCCGGAGCCAATGGATTGGAATTGGCCGTGGGGTGTATGATTTTTGAAAGAAACATTTTGCCGCCCACGATCAATCAAGAATTTCCGGATCCTCATTGCGATTTGGATTATATTCCCAATGTGGCACGGACGAAAAAAGTCAATGTGATGCTTAAAACATCGTCAGGTTTTTCCGGTATTCATTCGGCGATGGTTCTAAAGCGATTTAACAATTAATGGAGAATATATGCAGCCTGTTGCAATTACTGGTATCGGTTTAGTCACTCCCAGCGGTATTGATCGACGTAAATTTTGGTCGAATGTTCTTCACGGCCGATCCGTTATCAAAAAGATCGACCGTTTCGATGCCTCTCGATACCGTTCGCACATCGCCGGGCACGTGCATGAATTAGACGCGTACAGCAATGTCTCGTCGCGGCTTCTAAAAAAAATAGATTTGTTTTCCCATATGGGTTTGGTCGCATCGGAAATTGCCATTCAGGATGCGAAGCTCGATCTAAGCAAAGAAGATTTGAAACGCGCCGGTATTTTTATGGGAAATGCCATCGGCGGCTGGCTCTACGCTGAAACAGAATTGCGTGATCTTTATCTCGAGGGAAGAGAAGGCGTCAGTCCCTTTATGGCGTCTGCATGGTTTCCTGCGGCGCCGCAGGGGCAGATATCCATTCACTATGGAATCAAAGGATATAGTAAGACCATTGTGGCGGACCGTGCGAGTTCTCTTATGGCCATAGGTTATGGCGCCAAGAATTTATTACGCGGAAAAAATGATTTCATTCTTGCCGGCGGGATGGAAGCCCCCGTGACACCGTATGCTCTGCTCTGTTGCAATACATCCGGCTGTCTTTCACCCAATAATGAAGAAGCGCAAACCGCTTACCGCCCTTTTGATAAAAACCGCGACGGATTTGCTATCGCCGAAGGCGCAGGCATTTTGATTTTGGAACCGCATTCGCGCGTTAAATCCCGCGGCGTCGATGTTTATGCAAATATTATCGGCTTTGCAACGACAACCGACGGCGTAGACCGCATTAAACCCGCCCAAGATGGGATTGAACTGGCGCGTGCCATTCGCATGGCTTTGAATGATGCGGGTTTGCAGCCTCCGGATATTGATTATATTTGCGCTGACGGAGCCGGGGGAGTGGAAAGTGATATTTCGGAAACAAAAGCGATCAAGCTGGCCTTTAATGATTACGCTCGCACCATCCCGATTTCGGCACCCAAGGCTGTTTTTGGAAATATGTTGGGAGCCTGCGGAGCGATTGATGTGATCACGACCGTTCTGGCCATGGAACATCAACTTATTCCACCGACGATTAATTTGCGGGACCCTGATCCGGATTGTGATTTAGATTATGTTCCCAATGAAGCGCGGGCCAAAGACATTAAGAATGCGATTGTCATTAATCGCGGCCGCGGGGGAATCAATTGTGTATTAGTGTTACAAAAACCATAGAAATCTAAAAGTAAGGAGCACGAATAGCAATGACAATAGAAGAACAGGTCAAATCCATTTTTAAAAATGTCCTTGATATAAGCCCTTCTGAAATTAAGCCCGATGAAACTTTGGCGTCTTCTCTGGGTATTGATTCCACCGAACTGGTGGAAATTTCCGTAGGGATTAAAAAAGAATTAGGGGTGGCCTTAGCGGACAGCGAATTGAAAAAATCGCACACCTTTAATGAAATTATAAAAATTGTTGAATCTAAGAAAGTTAAGTGTGCATGATTATCGATCTTTCCTTGCCCATTGACGATCAGCTGGTCGAAACCCACGATGCCAAGATCGAGCGTATTTCCCATACTCAGGGAGTTGAACATTTCAATTGGGTGGTCATGAAAAATCAAGCCGGTGGTCAGGAGCGTTTTGACAAAGGGGAGCGTGTTGCGCTGAAAGAGGAAATCCCAGACGGAGAAATGCTGTCGCTGGAAATTGTCAATTCTTCTGTTCATATGGGCACTCATGTTGATGCGCCGTTTCATTATGGAAGTATCTGTGAGGGAAGGCCAGCCAAGCAAATCATGGATGTTCCTCTGGAATGGTGTTATGGTCCCGGCGTTGTGTTAGATTTGACCCACTTGAAATTTCCTGCGGCGATCGGCAAGGCGGAAGTTGTCGCCGCACTTGCGAAAATCCATTACACCTTGAGACCCATGGATATTGTTCTTCTCTATACGGGAGGAGACAAACTGTTGGGAACAGAAGAATATGTTAACAAATATGTGGGTTGTACTCCGGATGCGATTGAATATCTGCTGGATCAAGGCATTAAAATGTTGGGTATTGACACTATCGGCCTTGACCGTCCGTGTTTTTTAATGTTTAAAGAATTTTTATCAACCAAGGATAAAAGTAAAATTTGGCCTTGCCATTTTCTCGGGCGGAATCGAGAATATTGTCATATGGAACGTTTGGGAAATCTCGGGGCAATTCCCAAGCCCTTCGGATTTACGGTCTCTTGTTTGCCGGTGAAAGTCCGAAACGCCGGCGCCGGTTGGAGTCGTGTCGTTGCGATTATATGAGCGAAGCCAATTATAAATTCAATATTCCTGAAGATATCTATGGTCAAGTCATAGACGGAATCGATTTGCAGATTTTAAGTTCGGACTCGGTACGGATCATCGAAGCGTATGTGAAGCAGGAAGAGCTGAGTGAAATTCAGGAACGGGTTTTACACCAGTGTGATCGCGAGTTGGAAGTGGTAATCAAAAAAACGGGCGAAAAGACAAATAGATATTTCCTCCAACTGCAAGAGGGGATCAGAGATGTCATTCGGAAATTAGCGCACGGACATCAGATCTGAGTGTCATCTGAATAAGTGTGTGGAAAAAGAAATCGTTGAAGCAAAAAAGTAAGGAGATGGCGATGGGACATACCAGAAATTCAATTTTAATCAACGCGCCGTACAATTTGGTTTTTGACATTTCTAACAAAATCGAACGCTGGACGGAATTGTTTGGAAAAGAATACGCCAGTGCGGATGTTTTGGAACGCAAAGGCAATGAAATTACTTTTCGTCTAACGGATGAAGATAAAAAATCTTGGGTATCGAAACGCTGGTTGCATAAGGATCAGATGTTTGCTTACGCGTCACGGCACGAGCCGATGTTTCCGTTTCGTTATATGAAAATCATCTGGCTTTACAATGAAACGCCTGAAGGGACGGAGATGATCTGGATGCAGGATTTTCAGATGGATGAAAAATTTACTAAATTCACGGCTGAGCAGATTGAAGGCTTTATCAACGAGCATTCGCAGCACAACATGAAGATTTTTAAGAAAGTGATCGAGGCGGAAGCCAAGGTTACCGCTTAGTTGTGAGTCAGCGCAGTAAAATTCTGTTCCTATTTTGTTTGGCGAACATTGCAATTTCATTTAACTTTGCAGCGTTGGCGGCGGCGGTACCGATGATGAGCGCGGCGCTAGGGCAAAGTGAAAATGTTATTTCTCAAATTTCGGCCTATTACATGATTCCGTATGGTCTGGGGGCGTTGATGTATGTGCCCTTGGCGCGGAAGGTAAGTTTTAAAGTGATTTTAGCATTGGCCATGTTTACTTATGGAGTTTTGAATCTTGTCTGCGCTTCAACTTCATGGATCGAGATTATTTTAGGCGCGCGGGTACTTATGGGTTTGGCGGCGGCTTGTGTCATCCCGCTGTGTTTAATTTTCGTCGGAAGGGTTTTTGAAAAAGCGATACGCGGTCGTATGGTCGGTTTGTTTTTCTCGACGAGTTTTATCGCTTCCGTCGCGGGCATTGCGGTCAGCGGGCTGTGTTCGTGGAAGTGGCTATTCATCGTGCCTGGAATTCTCGGCGTTGCGATAGCGGTATTTATTATTTTTATTGCAGAATTTGATTTTGAGGCTAGTGATTCACCGCCAGTGGACTATTGGAAAGTTTTACGCCATGAAACGATCCAAAATATTTTGCTGTTCATTTTTGCTTTAAGCTTTTTGTATCACGGAATTCATAAGTGGCTTGCGGTTTATTTGCACCGGCAATATGGTTTGGAACAAACATATGTCAGCGGATTTTTTATTCTCATCGCCTTAGCGGGAGTGATCGGACAGAATATCGGCGGGTGGATAACCGACCGCAGGGGCCGTAAATCGGCCTGTTATTGGGGTGTGATGATTCTGGCGGGCGCGACGATGTTGTTGGTGGGTAAGTACTCGTTGGCGATTTTAGCTGTGGTTCTGGTTTTATTTTCTGTCGGCTGGGCGTTTGGTCATAACGGTGTCTCAACGGTCTTAACCGATTTTCCGGAAGAACATCGCAATGAAATCGCCGGATTGAACTCGGCCATACGTTTCTTTAGCGGCGGGTTAGGATTCTTTATCGGCGGGCCGTTTGTTGAAAAAAATATTGCCGTGACATTTTTTGGCTTTGGATTAGCTATGCTGTGTTCATCGTTTTTCATTAAAAAAATTATACCGACATCGTAAAAAGGGGGCGTCATGATTAATGTTAATTTAAAAGGAAAGAATGCCATCATCACTGGCGCAAGCAAAGGGATCGGCTTGGCCGTGGCGCAAGCGTTGGCCGCT
>JANPFV010000044.1:0-6151 GCA_031423615.1 Candidatus Omnitrophota bacterium | reverse complement strand
CCCGACCTGATTGAAACAATCACGAAATATCTCGAGAATCATAACCAAAATCCCAAGGTTTTTATCTGGAGCGCATCGGTCGAACGAATTATGTCAAAAATTGCCAAATGTAAAGAAGCGTTAGACTCACTACACTAGCGTATGGTCTGTAAAATGTTTGTCATTCCCGCTCACCACAAGGCCCCGGCCTTTGTCTCTAGGTCTTTGGCCCGGATGGCGGGGCGTGTTTCCGCTTTATTTTTTGTATTCCTCCAGAGCGCGTTTGGCCCCGGGATGATCAAAATAAGTCAATGACTTTTCATAATAGGGCTTGGCCTGTGCGGCCTGCTTAAGAAAATACCGATACGTCTCTCCCATTAAGAAATTATTTTGCGCCTGATAAAACTTTCTCGATTCTTCGTCGTAGCTCTGCGGGTGCTTTTCATAATACTCTCCTGAAAGTGAGTGTGAGGAAGAAGAATATCAAAATGTTCAAAATGATAAATATTTCAATCTTCCTTTAACAGCCTCCCATAATGTTATCTTTAAAAAGTAGGGTCTGTCCCTACTTATTGCCTGGTGCGGGCGTACTCCAGAGCCTCATCAATGGTTTCGTAAAAAGATTCTTTGCCTATTTTTTCTACAAACCCCATGTCTTGCAGCATCTTCTTTAGCTGAGGTGATGTCCCGAATAACAAAAGCTTGGTTTTATCCCTGCAGGAATTCTCATAAATATCTTCTAAGGCCCGCAAACCCGTTGAATCGATGCTGGGAACATGTTTTAAGCCAATAATTAAAAATTTTGGCTTACGCTCAATCTGCCTTAGCATATCGCGGAATTTATCGGCCGCGCCAAAAAAGAAAGGGCCATGGATTTCAAAAACCTCGACTTCTTTGGGAATGCTTTTATTATTGATCTGATTCTGGTCGCGGGGATTTTCTTCAAAATTATCCGTGATATTATCCACCAAGGTCAGGGCCACCACCCGGTGCATAAAAAGAAACGCAGAAAGGACGACACCGACTTCGATGGCCACGGTTAAGTCGATAAAAACCGTTAAAAGAAAAGTCGTCATCAACACCAGAATGTCGCCTTTTTTCGCCCGCAATAATTTAATAAATAAATGCCATTCACTCATATTGTAAGCGATGACAATTAAAATTCCCGCAAGGGTCGCCATGGGAATCAGCGCTGTCAATTTTCCAAAAAATATAAATAAAATCAATACGGTCACGGCATGGACCATACCGGAAACCGGAGTTAAGCCTCCATTTTTAATATTTGTCGCGGTACGGGCAATCGCTCCCGTGGCCGGGATTCCGGTAAAGAGGGGAGAAACGATGTTGGCGATGCCTTGGGCGACAAGTTCCATATTGGACCTGTGCTTGCGGCCGGTCATTCCGTCAGCAACAACGGCGGACAATAAAGATTCTATTCCGGCGAGTAAGGCAATAGTCAGCGCCGCTGGGATCAGCTTTATAAAAATATCATAATTGATTTTGGGGATATGCGGGCTAGGGAAAACATTAGCGACCTGACCAAATTGGCTGCCGATCGTTGCCACATTCCAATGGAAAAAATAGACGATAACGGTCGTTACGATAATGGCCAATAGCGGTCCCGGCAAGCGTCTGGTGACTCGTGGCCACCAGACTGTAATGACAATGGTCATTCCCCCTAAAAGAAACGCCTTGATTTGGGCCGAAGAAAAATATTGAAAATAAACCGCCCATTTATCCACAAAATGGTCCGGCATGACGGGAATAGATAAACCGAAAAAATCACGGATCTGGGTCGTGAAAATAATAACGGCAATTCCGCCAGTAAATCCCACGGTCACGGGATAAGGAATAAACTTAATCATGTCTCCAAATTTCGCCAAACCGACAATAATAAGAAAGAACCCGGCCATTAATGTCGCCGCAGCTAACCCTTCGTATCCATATTTTTGCACGATTCCAAAAACAATAATAATGAAAGCTCCCGTTGGCCCACCGATTTGGACCCGGCTTCCGCTAAACATAGAAATCAGAAAACCCGCAACCACCGCCGTGATCAATCCCTGTTCGGGTTTGACTCCCGAAGCAATCGCAATGGCAATAGACAACGGCAAAGCGACAATGCCGACAATAATTCCGGCTAATAAGTCTTTATAGAAAATTGCGGATGTGTAGCCTTCTTTAAAAACGGTGATGAGCTTTGGCTCTAAGGCATAACTTTTTGCAAGGGTGGGTTTTTTCATAAGAATATCCGGGACACATTGACTTTTGCTGCCTCATCCTTAGAAAAACTCAATGTGTCCCAGTTTTTCCCTTAATTGCCGATCAAAGGATAGGTCATGACGACAATCTGGCCGGCGTAGGAAGGATCAGTCAACACTTCCTGATACCCGCTCATCGCGGTGTTAAAGACAACTTCTCCTATCGTTTCCCCGGTCACGGTCAGGCAACGGCCGCGGAAAACTTTGCCGTCTTCAAGATATAGAATTGCGTCTTTCATGAAACCCAAAACTGCAGAAATGTTAAATAGGTAAGAATTTAATTTGAATTAATATAACATTGAAACAAGGAAAGTCAATATTGGGTTGCCGAGGACACGCGACTGACCCTTAAATAGAAACTGGGACACACTAACTTTCCTTGGAATATTTCGCGTTAAAAACCAGCAAAAAAAATAACCATTAAAACGAATTTGACCCCTGAGGGGGGCCGAATGGCGAAGACTCACCGGGAGCTTGGTAATTTTCGGGCATTCCTTTAATATATTTCATTGTCCGTTCCAGTATCCCGTCGCGGCGATAATGCTTTTCAAGTCCATGCCACTGACCATTGATCATGGGGACTTCGGACTTGAGCTTACCGTCCTCATAATATGTTTTAAAATATCCCTCTGTGTCATCATCCCCAGAGTAACTATCATACTTAAAGATGATCGTTCCCGGATAATACTCACCCCGTTGAAACACTTTTCCCTTTTTTTGTTTCTCGATGGAAATGACTCGGCCCGAAGAATCGAATCTTTTTATCTCTGTCACATCTCCGAAATAATCAACCTCTTCGGTTTTCATTTCCCCCAAGGGTTGGTTCTGGCTGTCATTAAAACTTTTTATGTCCTGGTCAGTGGGGCAATGAACAACCAAGAAAAAGTCATTATTTATTTTATATAGATCCCGTGCAATTGAAGTGATTGAATGGTCTTTTTCAGAATTTCCTTTTGCATCCTGATAGTCGGTTGTTGTTTCCGTATAAATTTGCAGGCGATAAATGTCCTTCTGACCGGCAACTGAATCAATTAAAATCCGGCTTTGATCAGTGAGGGGAGACTCAATCTGGCTTTTAAAATAATCCTCAGTTTGCCGGTTGAGGCATTTTCTAATATTGGGCGCAAGGAGATATTCGTATCCTTGTCTTTCTGCGGAATCAAGCACACCTCGGTATTTTTCCATAAAAAATTTTTGCTCATCCGGGAGGTCGGCTAAAACCTTGCCTTCTGTTTTAAGTCTTTCTTGCGATTCTTTTATTGCGCGGTATTCCGGACTCTTTTCAAATTCATTGCCCGGGTGTTGATTTGCGACGACATGTATTCTCGCAGTTATTGTTTTATCTAATCTCACGGCCGCTTCCTCCGCAGGTTTCACAAAACTTCCCTGCGGGTCCCAACACTGGCCATAAGAATATTTATCAATCAACGTCGTATAGGTCGCAACCGCTTCGTTCTGAAGACCGAGTTGCTCCAAGCATTTTCCTTTGATGAACAACGCTAATGACACGTCATTGAGCGCGGCATATGAAAAGATCTTTGCTTTGGATTCCCAGGCGTATTCGGTCAACGATTGCTGCATCTGTTGCGCTTCTACGGCGTGAGCATCAATAAACTGATCAAGGGCAATGACAGCGGCACTGCAGTCATTGTTGCGGAACAATTTCAACCCGGCTGACAAATCACTCTTATCATATTGCCCCTGCGACGGGATGCAGTTTTCGACTTTGTAATCAGGAACTTTATGATTAGGAACGTCGTAACTTCCTAAATAACCAGACGCACTCGCTGTCGTGGGGTTAAAAAGTAATATAACAAGCATGTAACTTAATCTCATTTCGGTGACAGGATCTGCTCTAACTCTCTTTTTGCCATTGGATGCTCCAAGAAGGAGAGCGACTTTTCATAATAAGGTTTAGCGTCAGCTTTATTTCTAAGAAAATACTGATAGGTATCGGCGATGAGGTAATTATTCTGTGAACGGTAAAATTTCATGATTGCTTCATCATAACTACCGGGATGCTTGTCATAATATTTTTCCGATAATTTAAGTAATTCAATGACTTGCGGGCCCATCTGCGTCTTGTATTCATCGTCGGAGGCCTTGGCCATGTGGAACATGTATCCACCGATCAGGGAATACAACGTTCCATTCGCGGGGCTCATAGCGGCCGCCTCATCAAAAATTTTGCTCATCGCCTCAAAATCCATCCCTTCTTTCATCTGCCTTTGCATTTCATACGCCACAAGGTTACTGGCCTCGTTCATCAATAGCGTATTGTCGCTGTCTTTGCCGTCCGTAACAAAAAAAGTGGAGTTGGTTATGCTCTGGCGAAACGTGTCCCGGTAATTTTCGAATTCATCCTCCGGGGCCTCAAGGCAAAAGAACATACCGACATCATCTTTGAGCACATATAAATAGAACATATGGATCATGTCCTTGACGAGAACACCTTTTTGTTCTACCAACAGGGCTTCGACACCCGCGAGCTGGATCCGCTCTTCTTTGATAATTCTGACTGGGCTGTCGGGCTTTTTCGTGGCCTCAAGAACCAAAGAGTAATATTTCTCACGGTCATTGGGTTTAAAATCCATGTACCAGCCGTTATTATAAAATTTAGCAAACGTCATCCCCACCTGGAACTTTGAATCAGACGCAATAAGTTTCTCGCGGGAAATAAAAATCTGATAGGGATTGTTCTTAACCACTTCCTTGACGTGCCAGCCTTCAGGATAAACCACTGTCACGTCCCCACGAGTATTCTTGAATGTGTCAAATTTGGGCAGATCCGCGGCCGATGCCGGGACGGACAAGCAGAGCAGTACAATTGCGAAACATAATATCTTTTTCAAGTTTTCTCCTTTCTGAAATAAAAAAACCGGGACAAAATAAAAAAACCGGGACACATTGACTTTTGCTGCCACTCTTAGAAAAACTCAATGTGTCCCACTTATTTTCCTTTTCCGACTATTATAGTCGGCAAGAGGAACTGCTCTATTTAATTTCAACTAACTTTAGTTTAACCCCTACTTTTTAGACTGCCAATAACGCAACAAACTAAAATCCCTGTCATCCTTCACCCATTTATCATCATATGCCTTAAGCATCTCCAAGAAATAATTCTCATTCCATTCATCCCACTTATTAATAAAGTCAGGCAAATTATGAACAGCATCCAATAGGTCGGCGATCTGCTCATGGCTTTTATTTTCCCATGCAAGAACACGAGCAATTGTAATAGCCATATAAAGAAAGCTGGAGATCTGGTTGAGTTTACGTCTTGATGGAAAGGACATTCTAAGAGAGATAACAATAAGCAAAATTCCGATGACCAGCATAACACCCACTGCCGGCGTCATAAATGCTCCGCCATCTGCAAGATAGTGAAAAGCGCTGGTGTTACGTTTCATATTTGTGCCCAATCCATTTGGAACACAAATTAACGATAATGCTACAAGACATATACCACTGCCTAAAACCCAATACTTAAATTTTCTCATTCGGCTCCACTTCTATCTTCCATGAGTTTTCAGAATTCTGTTGCCGCATGACTTAATTCCCGACTAAATTAGCGTGCTAAAAGAATTCCGATGCCTTCGTTCACCATTTAATAAGAGGTTTCAAATATGGCATCAAATCTCGCTGAAGTAAGCGATTTTCGCTTGTAAATAAGTGGGACACATTGAGTTTTTCTAAGGATGAGGCAGCAAAAGTCAATGTGTCCCGGTTTTTCTCCTAGGACACTAGCTAATGTAGTGAGTCATAAATTAGTTTACTTTTAACTTTACCTATCGCTCGACGATGTCATAATACTTATGCATGAACTTAGCCGAACCTATAACCTTATCTGCCGAAGAACGAAAAACATTGGACGCTTGGTCTACCGGACGAAGTTTTTCTTTTCGTTTGGT
>JANPFV010000043.1:0-7376 GCA_031423615.1 Candidatus Omnitrophota bacterium | reverse complement strand
AACCCATTGAATTGCAGATGGTTAAGCTAGCTTAAAGCGTTGCTGAAGATTATACGGAACGCACTGCAACGCTTCACAGCGTCGAGAAATTTGTAAGTTTATGGGTCAAAAAACTATTTTTTAACAAAGTACTGTTAAATGTTCGATTGAGACGTTCGATGAGTTGTTTGAATGATCTGTAGGTTTCTGATTCTTTATCGAGGTTTTGCAGGCCAATGACGGCGTGGTGTTCAATACGAGGTAATTCTTTGGGGCGTTTTTCGTTTATGAAGTGAATACCGGCGGGATAGGATGGGTTTCCGTCAGTGATAAGGCTAATTTTTTGTTGAGGCTCAGCGGTTCTAATGGCTTCATTCATTGTGACGACGGCAGGTAAAGTTTCGCGGGAATGTGCCAGATGATAAGCAGACAGTACGAGGTTCTTTGACGATATGAATAAAAAGACGTAGGCCCACTCTCCGATAATTTTGATATAGGTTTCATCACCGGCAGAAGTGTCATCTACGGGGCCTTTGTATTGCAGGTTAAAGCGGTGGCAGTGGTAGGCGGCAGATTCAGCGTAATTGAGAACGGTCTGATAAGAGACGCGGATGTTAAAAACGTTTTGCAGAATATAAGCGGTTTTGCGGGCAGAGATGGCGAAGGACACGTAGAAGGATAGGATCAGGCCAAGGATATTTTGAGAGTTATGAATTTTTCTGATGTCGACGAGCGGTTTGAGCGGACTAGGGTAAACAAGTTCTGTGGCTTGGAATAAATATTCGCGGTATGCGTAAGAAAGTTTGAATTGAGAAGATTTTGTTTTTTGTAAGAGTTTTTCTGCGGGGTTAAGTTTGCTTAAGGCATTAAGCCGGTGCGGGCAGTTATCATTTCTGCATTTGTGAATAATCACGTGCAAAAGTGATTTCCAGCGGAATAAGGCATGTTGACAGTGCGGGCAAAAGTATTTGGCTTTAAGAGCTTTTTTATAATGATTGTCGGCGCTAAAAGTCGATGAACAGACCTTGCAGAGCAGTTGAGATCGTTTTTTACCGTCGTTGTAGTAGAGATATTGATGTGGTGCGTTGCAAAAAGGACATTGTTCTGTTTGCGGGACTGGTTTTCCGTCTTGAATTTTAACGGGTTTGAGTGCCCGGCCGTGTTTGGCTTGATAGGCCTCAAGAATGATTTTGAAATTTAAATTTTGTTCTTTTTTTTAGCGGGTTGCGTCAGTGGCGGACTTGGATCGACGTGAAAGTCGCGGTAGTTGGGATGTTTTTCCCGGAATGTGTCCTTGGGATTTACGGGGAATTCTTTACGTCCCTGTAGAATATCCGAAAGTTCTTTGTTGATGAATTCGAGATGCTCACGAGGGAATTTTGAGCATAGCCAGATAACAAAACGAGAGAGTTGATCCATAGGCATAGGCTTAACCTCCATGACGATTACAATAACGCTTTTGCTAGGGGGAGACAAGTCTAATAATCAAAAATCCCTGGCAGTATTAAAGATAAGAAGATTTAGATAAAAAACTTTTGACAGAACCCTGTTTAACACAAGGAGATCAGTTATGCTGAAATATGCTCTAACATTCTTTTTATTATTCATAACGTACGGATCAGGGTATGCGGCTGTTAGCGATGTTGATCAGGATGGTATTGCGGATATCTACGATAATTGCGTCAATTCATATAACCCAAAGCAAGAAGATAGCGATGCCAATGGCATTGGAAATGCATGTGACGCGGATCTCAATCATGATGGCATCGTAAACTCGGCTGATCTTGGCCTATTTAAGAAGGTGTTTGGCGTCAAGGTGGGCAATGCTCGTTTAGCGATTCGCTTTGATTATAATGGCGACGGTGTGGTTGATGAAAAAGACCGGGTCATTTTTGACCAAGTTCGAGCCGTAAAGGCAAACTGCATCACTGATCCAACTATTGCCACCACCAATGGAGTTTATGATCATACTAGTCCGGATTTTTGTTACATGCGCGGCAGTGTTGCTCATGGATATTTACCAATGCTCAATGAGAGAGACCTTAGAAAAATGCAAACTTTTTTGGGACAAAAAATCATTCATAGTGACCCCCTGGCGGTCAAAGCTGATTTTAATCATGATGGGATTGTGAATGCGATTGATTTGTCGTTGCTCAGGCAATGGACTCTTGCATTGACTGGACAATTACTTGACCCGGTACGTGCGGATCTCAACAAAGACGGCCGTGTGAATAGTCTGGATATTGGACTTTTTAAATCAGCATATACCGTTAATGATCCGACCAGCCCAAAAGGGAAAGCGATCGATTATAATAGCGATGGAAAGCTAGACGATGTGGATTTTATCATTTTTAGGGCAATCTTTGCTAAGGCGAATGGGGGTAGCATTCTGGAAGACATTAATAAGGATTGGCAAGTGGATGGTGAGGATCTCAGAATTTTTAAAAGTGTCTTTGGCAATAAAATCGTTTACAATAATCCGGACTTGCCCCTCGCGGACATGGATGGCAACGATGTGGTTGATGCGAAAGATATTGCCGCCCTCACCCAGATGATCCCGCTTTTCAATAGAACACTTTCTTACTATACCGATTATTACTATACGGATTATAAGAATAATTCCTCAAAAGATCCTATGCTGGATGCCTTCCTGAGTATCTATGGCTCTGGTCCACTCGCATCGGCAGCAGATTTCAACAGCGATGGGATGGTCAATGATTTGGACCTCACGATTTTGAAAAATAGCTTTGGCTTGCCGCCAGGTCCAGGGGTCAAATTACAGAAAACCGGGCTGGCGTCATGGCAGATGGGGATCGTGATTAATGACAATGATCCTTACAGTGTTACTGTCGGTGAGTATTACCGTGCGGTGCGTAACATTCCTGTGGCCAATGTCGTTCATTTAAATATTCCGGTGGGCGTAGTCCAATTATCACCTGAGAATTTTTTGCCGATCAGAGAAAAAATTCAAAATACTCTACCCGCCTATGTTCAAGCGATTGCCATTGCCTGGGTTACTCCATATCGCGTGGGTTGCAACTCCATAACCTCTGCCGTCACTAAAGGATTTGACTTAATAGCATGTGGAGGAGTAGGAGCAAATTATAATAATCCCCTATCAGCAACTCAAATTGATTATACTGCCGCATTTACAAATATCAGGTTACCGTATACATTTATTGGTCTACGGCCATCCATGTTATTAGCGGCAAATTCAACTCTCTCAGCAAAAAATCTTATTGCCCGGGGCAAAGCGTCTGACCGGGTGCATCCTGCCGGGAATGGATATCTGATGCTAACATCGGATAATGTTCGTAGTCAGCGTGCCAGGAACTATTTGCCAACTGCGCTCGACCCGCTCCCGTTTCGTGATCCTGCTGAAATTGTCGGCAATGTGTTAGATCCCATCTTAAATGTCCAGATCATGGCGGCTAATACGCTGGCAAACACAAAAAATGTTTTGTTTTATTTTCAAGGGTTATCGAAAGTAGCCAACTTGGGGTCAAATAATTATCGACCGGGAGCGATTGCGGATAATTTTACCTCCTACGGAGGCGTCCTGACAGAAAAATGGAATACGCAAACAACGGCACTCGAATATATTGATGCCGGTGTGACGGGAACCTACGGGACCGTAGTTGAGCCTTATGCCTTTACTAATAAATTTCCGGATCCTTATGTGGTGATGAAAAATTATGTCTCTGGGAAAACATTGGTTGAGACGTACTGGTCAAGCGTAGACTATGTGAGTCAGGGGCTCTTTGTGGGAGATCCGCTGGCCTGCCCATGGTGTCAATAAGATAGCGCGAACGCTGGTAAGTAATTAGCGCGGAATGGGGTAAGAGATTACCGCGGAACGCATTTACCAGGAAATATTTTAGACGATGCAATTTTATGTATTTTCTTAACAAGTATTTTGATGCCTTTTCTATGCGGAAGTATTAGGATATACACCAAACCAGGATTTCTTAGAAGCCCTAAAAAAGAATTCTGGAAGAGATAAATAAAAACATTAGTTTAGTCAAACGGGACCACCTCCCTCATCAATACCACGCCCTGACGAGTTTAAATCAATTAAATGCTCAGCCGGACGGCGTGCTTTCAAAAGTTCGATAATTTTCCAACAGATTAAATTTTAAATATGCTCAAGCAAATAATTTTATTAATCCTTTTTTTATATCTCCTTTGGGTTGCTTTGTTTGAAGTTTCGTCAAGAATATCTACCAATGATGGCAAGATTTGTTCTGACTCATCAGAGTGTGAACCAAAAGGTCTCTCAGGATGTTTAGCTGAATTAACGGAGAAACAAAAACAAATGTATAAGGATAGTATTGATTTTGAAACAGTTGGTAAATGTACTTCTGATGATTATCACGGTTGTTTCCCATTTATTATAAATGGGATAGTAAGCAGTAAAAGATGTGCAGCAGGAACATTTTAAATTGATCCTCTCGGCAGTATCGACTTTGCCCCAACAAGACCTTGAGAATATTAATGGCTTATATCCGGTTATCATCAATATCATGCCCATCAATGCCCAAAACCTGCCGATTCTTAGCCAATTTAATACCACTCCAGACGTCGCTCTGTCAAAAAGTTAAATTTAAATAACTAACACTTAATTTGGGTCTGCTGAAAAAAGATTTCAAAATTATTTGCCAGCGACGGAATTAAATTGCTCTGGCCGTTTTTAATTCGTCCTTCTTAATTTCAACTCACTCGGGCCAAGGCGATCTTTAGGTTTTTGGCTAGGAAGCTTAACCTCACCCACGACAATTGCCCTTGACGCTGGTCAGATCGAATGTTATCATTGTTTCATATTATATACAATTATGTATACCAAATGAAACGTTAGTATGCGTTTTCAAGAGACCTATAAAAAGCTGATTCAAAAAAAATATTATGTTTTCTCCTTTGAGGATCTGTGCATTTTTTATCCTCAGGAAAAGCGTAGCAGCTTGCGGCAGTATTTGTCACGATGGAAGAAGCAGGGATGGATTGGGTCTTTAAGAAATGGCTTGTATGAATTGACCTTTCCCGAAGGCCGCGGTATTCCAGATTTTTTTATAGCCAACAAAGTGTACGCCCCATCCTACATTTCTCTGGAAACAGCACTCTCCTACTATAATATTATTCCGGAAGTGTCGATGGCGGTCGTATCGGTTACATCTAAAACTACCCGAAGGTTTAAAAATGATCACGGACTTTTTATCTATCACAGTATTCAGCCGGAAGCCTTTCGCGGATATGTGATCGAGAAGCACAATGGGTTTGATATCCTAATCGCTGAACCGGAAAAAGCGCTTGTTGATTATCTTTATTTCAAAACTTTTCGCGGCAAAGAATTCGATATGAAGGCAGAGCGGCTCGATAAAAAAAGGGTAGCGCAACTTAATAAGAAAAAACTCGACAATTACGCGAAGGTTTATCATTTGAATGTAAAGGAGTTGTTACATGCTTGAGCTTTCGGCGTTAGCTACTGAGGCTAAACAAAGAGGAATGCCGTCAGGAAAAATGCGCGGGATTCTGCGGGAATATTTGCAAGTTCTCATTTTAAAAGCGCTGTATAAACTGCCGGAAGGTAAGAAGCTGTGCTTTACCGGAGGGACATATTTAAGACTTGTTCACCAAACGAAAAGATTTTCGGAAGATCTTGACTTTAATGCCGTTGATATCAACAAAAATGATTTTGAAAAGCTCCTTAAAAAGACACAAGGCAACCTTAAGAAGGAAGGAATGAAAAGTACAATCGCTTTTGGGCATTGGGATAATCTTCTCGTGGGTGAATTTGTTTTTCCGGATATCGAAGAACACTACGGAGTCGTTTCTCCTCACCGTCGGAAAGAAGGGATATTGATCAAATTTGAAGCCAACCAGCCCAAGTGGAAGATTCAAACCGAATCATTGATGGTCGCCGGGTTCGGAAACATGTTTCCGATTGTGTGCACACACCCGGGGGCATTATTTGCCGATAAAATTGACGCGCTCATTAAAAAGAACCGGGCGCGACATCTGTTTGATATTATGTTTATGCTCTCTAAGAAATATCCCATTGATGCTAACGTCTTGAAAGCGCTGGGGATCAAAGATCCGCCGCTGGATGCTGTTCTTAAGAGAGTGAAATCATTTTCTCTCGCTGAACTAAAGAAACTCGCGGAACAATTAAGACCATTTTTATTTGAGGAAAGCGAAGCGGATCTTATTATTCACGCGCGTGACGTCATCCCGCAGCTGATTCGGAGTTATAAAAGTGGATAGGTTTTTATTTAGAAAGCAATGTTTGAAGGAGAATGAAATGGAAGGGCTGCATATCATTGTTTTTCCCGGCACTGGGAAACAATTTGCTGATTTGCTCAAAGTTATTCTGAAAAAATCAAATTATAGAGAAATAGTATTAACAGACTCTCAGTGGCAATGGGTGGGTTCACAGATCCAAAAAGGAAAGTCGTTGGCAGAGTGGAAAGTTTTTCCTGTATTCCTGGGAACAGACCAACATATTTATTTAATGCCTCGTCATATTACAGGTTATATTGACAATTCTTTTGATTTTGATGTTGAAGAATTATCTAAGCACACAAAAGATGAAATATATTATTTTTGGCAAGAGCATTCAACGGTGGGCTATGAAAAGTTTCAAAATGGAATAAAGACTAAGAGTATTGTGGAAGATACCCATGGCCCTCGCGTGGAAGTTGACGGGCAATTGGTTTTTGAGTCGGACGGGAAATTAAAAATAGGCAGCGGGTTAATTGACGGTAAGCCAATTGAGGTAAAGGAAGTAAAAGTTGATACTAAATGGGGGAAAGGCATAAGCTACACATATAATTATTCCTACGGCTATAAGAATGAACCCCAATTTTTCCCTCCTGATATATTTCGTAATGTTGACAATATTTTTGCAGGATCCCTCCGAATTAAGTCTGAAAGGATAATCTGGGTCTCTGAGAAAGTAAGGCCGATTGAAGATTTAATGAAGAGAAAGAATCCATGGTGGAAATTTTGGTAAAATTATATAATTTCGGTGGTGGAAGGGGCATTTTAAATATAAAACACATCTTGTCCCGACCTCTGAGCCATTCTTTCTGAAGCGAAAACCTTAAAACCTTTCTTTAGTGAAGGCTCTCGCAATTTTGGGAAAGCACGCCGGACAAAAAAGCATCTAGTGTAGTGAGTCTAACGCTTCTTTACATTTGGCAATTTTTGACATAATTCGTTCGACCGATGCGCTCCAAATAAAAACCTTGGGATTTTGGTTGTGATTCTCGAGATATTTCGTGATTGTTTCAATCAGGTCGGGCACACTTTTGAAAGAGCCGCGACGAATTTGTTTGTCGGTTATTTCTCTAAACCATCGTTCGACCATATTGAGCCAAGAGCTGGATGTCGGAATAAAATGC
>JANPFV010000042.1:0-22366 GCA_031423615.1 Candidatus Omnitrophota bacterium | reverse complement strand
TAAATCTTTTTTCCATGTTCGCTAAAAACAATAACATCAAAAAAATACCAAGGTCTTTTATGGCCTTTTTATCCGATTCCCTCGTGGGATTCGTTTAGCGATGCTAATTTTTGTCATCAAAAATGTCTAAAGTCGAGTCTTAATAACACTAATGATTGGAACTTTCGCGGGATGTCAAGGTAGTGCCAAAGACCATGGCATGACACCGGAACAACACAAAAATATGTAAGTAGTAAAAATTATTTAAATTAAGGAGCGCTATGAAAACGAGCATTATTGAAGTACACGAAATGTTGTCGGTATTAAGTGTGGACGAAGTAGAAAATCGAATTGGCAAAGTACCAGGTGTCGAAAGCGTTACAGTGAATTACGCTGCGAAAAGTGCCACAGTACGCTATGACGAAACCCAACTCGAGGTAGGTGATATCAAGTCGGGCGTGCGCCATCAAAGCGAGCATGAGTCCGCGGTGCCTGTGCCGGCCGCTTCAGCGGGCAACGGTCACGAAGGCCACAAAGCACCGGTCGCGTCACCTGTTACCCCGGCACCAACTATGACAAACGCCGCGCCGTCAACAACGCCGAAACCATCTTTAGCTACACCTGCTGCCGTTAATGCAGGGGATAAACAACCAGACAAAGCAATGCCGGACAAAAGTTAGGACAACATTTAAATAGGAGAACATAATGACAAACGCTAATGCTTTACAAGGAAGTACATATAGTTTGCCCCCAATGTTGAGAGCTGCTCAAGAGGCGATGCATCTTCCCGAAGTCCAGGAAATGCTTCGCAAGCTATCTGAATACAAATTAGGCATTTTCATGCCGCATATGCATGACGAACAAACTGGTGAATTTAAGCCGATGCCCGATGAAGTCATGCAGGTGGAATCTGGTTTGGAAGTCTCTTTCCAACCAACGGAAAAAATAACAAGTCAAACAGATCGCTTTCTTCCAGTAGGATGGTTTTGGCGTCTTGGGGCATCAAGAGCTGTAGCTGCATGCGAAATGGTTATGGAAAAGGGACAGGATGGTAAAGAGAGCTATAAGAAACATAATATGTAACAAGACACACGAAATTTGAGGACAGGAGGCACGATGAAAACGAGTGTTATTGAAGTCCACGATATGCTATCGGTTTTTAGTGTGGACGAAGTGGAAAACCGGATTGGCAAAGTACCAGGTGTTGAAAGTGTTACAGTGAATTTCGCTGCTAAAAGCGCCACAGTACGTTACGACGAAACCCGACTCGAGGTCGCCGATATCAAGTCGGGTGTGCGTCACCAAAGCGACCATGAATTTGCGGTGTCTACGTCTGCCTCACCCGCAGATGACGGAATAAAAGCGGAAGTCCCTATATCGTCACCGGTTGTAAAACCGCCAGAGGAAAAAATAAAGGCTGAAATTCAGCTGCCAGCAAGTGACGCAAAATCAAAAATTCCCGATATGCTGATGTCTAAAGCGCCCGTTAAACCTAAGTCCACCGCTGCCAGTCCCGCAGGCAAGGGTCACGAGGGTCACACAGCACCAGATGCGCCAAAGTCCTCGATGTCGGCAGATATGGCTCATGAAATGGGCCATAGTGGTCAGGATCTGTCGGCCATGGTTCGTGACATGCGTAATCGTTTCTGGATTTGTTTAATTTTTACTATACCAATTTTTATTTACGCCCCGATGGGAAGTTTCTTCAAGCCACCGGCTCCGCCGTTCGGGCTGGAGCTTAATTTATGGCTGTTCTTCTTTGCAAGTGCCGCGATTCTCTATCCGAGTTGGCCGTTTTTCGTTTCTGCTTGGCGCGGGGTTAAGAAAGGTACACTTGGTATGGCGGCGCTGATCGTTTTGAGCGTAGGCACCGGGTATCTTTTTAGTATTGGCACAACATTTTTTTTCAAAGAGGGCGGTCAATTTTTTGAAGCCGCAAGCGTCCTATTAGTTTTTATCCTGCTTGGTCACTGGCTGGAAATGCGTGCCCGTGCGGGTGCGTCATCCGCGATCAAAGCGCTGATGAATCTTACTCCCACCATGGCGAATGTTATTCGTAATGGCACCGAAGTTGAAGTTCCAACCGCGGAGGTATTAGCAGGCGAGATTCTCGTGATCCGACCGGGCAACAAGATCCCGGTCGATGGCACGATAGAGACTGGCGAATCACTGGTCGATGAGTCAATGCTCACCGGCGAGTCGATGCCGGTGCAAAAAGGACCGGGTGCCACGGTAATCGGTGCAACTATGAACAAGAGCGGAAGTTTTCGCTACAAGGCAACAAAAGTCGGAGCTGACTCGGCTTTGGCGCAGATAGTAAAATTAGTACAGGAGGCGCAGAATTCAAAAGCACCGGCGCAGCTCTTGGCAGACAAGGCCGCGCAATGGCTGGTTATCGCCGCGATCGTCATCGGTCTTGTGACCTTTGGGGTGTGGTTTTGGGTAATCGGACAGACGCTCTTGTTCGCGGTGACTATGACCATTACGGTTTTTGTCATCGCCTGCCCTGATGCGCTGGGACTTGCAACGCCGATGGCAGTCATGGTGAGTACAGGTTTAGGTGCCAAGAACGGCATTTTATTTAAGAACGCCTCAGCGCTTGAAGATGCGACCAAGCTTAATATCATCGTGTTCGATAAGACGGGAACGCTGACCGTTGGTCAGCCGGAAGTGGTCGAGATCGTGACGGCAGAGGGGGTCACCGAAGATGTGGTGTTGATTGCCGCTGCTGCCGTTGAGCAGGGGTCCGATCATCCACTGGCCCAAGCAATCGTCCGACGAGCGGCGAACCTTAATGTCACACCACCGACGGGATTCGAAAGCCTTGACGGCATGGGTGCACGCGCTGAAACTGCTGGCGGAACGGTATTTTTAGGCAACCGGTTACTCATGGATACGCAAAAATTGGCACTGGGTTCTCTAGAGGCCGAAGCTACTCGCTTACAGGTAGACGGTCGTACTGTGGTTCATGTATCGCAGGCCGGTATTGTCATCGGACTCATAGGTATTGCCGATGCGATCAGACCAACTTCCAAAGCAGCCGTGGCAAAGCTGCGCGAACACAAAATCGAAGTGGTAATGTTGACTGGCGACAACGCTGCCACAGCCAAACGCATCGCCACAGATCTTGGCATAGACAGCGTGCTGGCCGACGTGTTGCCAGCCCAAAAGGCTCAGAAGGTGAAAGAGCTTCAGGCTACAGGCAAGAAGGTTGGGATGGTAGGAGATGGTGTGAACGATGCGCCAGCGTTAACCCAAGCTGACGTGGGGTTTGCCATTGGCGCCGGCACCGACGTCGCGATGGAAAGTGCTGACGTAGTGCTAATGAAGAGTGACCCCTATGACATCGTTGCCGCGATTGAACTATCACGAGCGACATTGCGAAAGATGCATCAGAATCTTGGGTGGGCAGTGGGCTACAATTTAATCGCGTTTCCGCTAGCCGCTGGCGTTTTGTATCCATTTGTTTTGAGTCCGGAAGTTGCAGCGCTATCAATGTCCGGCAGTACGCTAATCGTGGCGATCAATGCGCTGATGCTAAAGAGAACCAAATTGGCGGGCATTCGTCAGCCTGGTAAGCCATCGGTACCAGGAAAGCCGAGCGAACCAGCAACTACAGACTCGGTTAAGACTTCTGGGGTGCCAGAAAACCCGTAAACTGAGAAACAAAAATGACGCGTCAGATTAAAATTCTTTATATATGTGTATTTGTTCTAATGATAGGTTACGGGATAACGCTCCCGATTCTTCCATTTTATATTGAACGATTGGCTCTCTCCAAAGGCACAGCTTCAGCCAACATTTCCATTCACATTGGTGTTTTAACAGGATCGTTTGCATTAATGCAGTTCTTTTTTGCTCCGCTTTGGGGAAAATTATCAGATCGAATGGGTCGGCGACCATTTTTCCTGATTAGTCTGGGCGGCTTTGCCATATCGATGATACTTTTTGGGATAGGAACAAACTTAATAACCCTTTACGCCGCGCGCATCCTTGGAGGAATACTTTCTTCGGCTTTGTTTCCGATAGCTAATGCGTATGTTGCTGACAGTATGCCGGAGAGCGAACGCGGGAAAGGAATAGCATGGCTGGGAACGTCAATAGGACTAGGCGTTGTTGCCGGACCGATGATAGGAGCGCTGTTATCCCGTGTTGATTGGAGCTTTAAATTAAATTATTGGTTCTTTGCAATTGATAAGTTTTCTATTCCATTTTTTGCGGCAGCGGCTTTGGCTTTAATAGCCTTAGTCATTGCTAACTTTCTTTTGGATGAAACTATTCATACATCTAATGTGAAAGAACAGAAACGGGATTCGTTACCAAATAAAAGTTATGCTCAGAAGGTCACGGAATTAGTATCGGGTCCTTTAAGGGGATTATTAGTATTATCTTTCTTAAGTCAATTCGCCTTATCATTATTTGAGGGTACGTTTGCTATACATGGACAACGCGTACTAAATTTTGGACCGTTAGAAATGGGAATGGTTTTTATGGTATGCGGTTTTATTATGGCCGCGGTCCAAGCCGGAGTAGTTCCACATCTAATGTCGCACAAAAGCAGTAAGTTTCTATTATTACTTGGTTTTAGTTTAGTAGGTGGAGCTCTATTATTGATGATGACGGCAAAATCATTAAATATCATTCTTGGATTTGTTACTATACTTGCTTTTGGTATGGCTATTTTGATTCCTAGCTTGTCAGTATTGGTAATAAAATCATCGGATAAACAATATGGAATGGCGTTGGGTATACAAAGCTCTGCAAATAGCCTTGGACAAGCCTTTGGCCCGCCATTAGGAGCATTATTATTAAACTGGTATATCCATCTGCCTTACCTTTTGACAGGAATTTTAATGTTAGGATTCACGGTATTGGCATGGAAAGAACAAAGGGTCGGGACCTAAAAAATAAAAAGGAGAGAAACGATGGCGTACATTGTTACTGAACCATGTATAAAAAAGAAATATACGGATTGTGTGGTTGTCTGTCCGGTTGATTGTTTTCATGAAGATAACGAAATGTTGGTTATTGACCCGGATGTATGCATTGATTGCGGGGCATGTATAACCGAGTGCCCAGTTCAAGCAATATATGCAGAAGCTGATGTCCCCGAAAAATGGAAGGGATATATAAAACTCAATGCAGAGAAAGCCTCAAATCTTCCAGTCATTACACAAAAAAAGAAACCTTTAGCTGACGAGAAATGAGACTCTAATGAATTTATCTTCTAAAAAAGCACCTTTCTTAATGGGCATGCCAATGAAAATCGGTGTCATGGGCGGAGCCAATGTTGAGGTTGATAAAGGTCCGGCCGAAAAAGCTCACCAACTTGGCAAGGCGATAGCCGAACGGGGATGCGTTTTGATTACTGGCGGATGTACGGGTTTACCTTTGGCCGCTGCCTGTGGTGCCAAACAGCAGAATGGATTTGTGATCGGAATTTCTCCGGGACTGAGCCTTGATGAACATGTTAACAAATACAATTCGCCTACCGAATTTCACGATGTTCTTATTTATACCGGAAGCGGGCTTATGGGCCGAGAGGTTGTTAACATCCGTAGCTCGGATATCGTCGTTATTATTGGTGGCCGGACTGGAACTTTGGGAGAACTTGCTATTGCCTATGATGAGGGAAAATTGATCGGTGTGTTGACTGGTACGGGGGGAATTAGTGATATGGTGGCCAGTATCCTCGCGGCGTGTAATAAAAATACAGGGGCGCGTGTGGTTTATTCAGATGATCCCATCCAGTTAATTGAAGAGCTTCTTCGTGTTTATGAGAAGGAGCATTACCGCCGTCCTTCTCAATTTTGCAGGGAAAATGGTTGCGGTGTAATGACTAATCCAACTCCGCCGATGGAATACGACATTGTCTGTGGAATGTGGATTCTACCTGAAGCAGCTGTCGCTGAAAGAATATTTCAGAATAAAAAATACATTTTTTGCTCGATAGGTTGTGCAGAGAAATTCGATACAGATCCGTTAAAATATAGGAGTAAAGATGAAAACAAATAATCAAAGACCAACGCTACAATTCTTCGGTGGTGCCGGAACTGTCACTGGATCGAAATATCTCATTCGTGCAAACGGTTCGCAAATTTTACTTGATGCGGGACTATTTCAAGGGTTAAAAGAACTGCGTCTACGTAACTGGAGTCAGCCACCATTTGAACCTTCTAAAATCGATGCGGTTGTCCTCAGTCATGCTCATATTGATCACTCGGGATATTTGCCACTCCTTGTAAAGAATCATTTCCGAGGCAATATTTTTTGTACTTCGGGCACTTCCGATTTGCTGGGTGTCATGCTTCCCGATTCTGCTCATCTACAAGAGGAAGAAGCTGCTGCGGCAAATAAACATGGATATTCCAAACATAAACCCGCATTGCCACTCTATTCAACTGAAGATGTCGCAACAACATTGAAACAGGTAAAATCTTTTCCTTACGGACAATTCTTTCCTGTAAGTCATGAAATCAAGGCAATTTTTCGTCGGGCTGGACATATTCTAGGTTCCGCAAGTGTTGAGCTTGAAATTGGCTGGGAGGATATCGTGCGGCTGGTATTTTCAGGCGATTTGGGACGTTGGAATCAGTCGATACTTCGTGATCCGGAAGTAGTACCAGAAGCAGACATTCTCCTTGTGGAATCAACTTATGGAGATCGTATACATTCCAAAGATGCCATAGAGCAAGTTACTAGAATCATCCATGAAGCTATAAAAAAAGGAGGAGCATTAATTATCCCTGCCTTTGCGGTGGGTCGTACGCAGGAATTGGTTTGGATACTTCGAAAACTTGAGGATGAAGGTAAAATCCCTTCTCTTCCTGTTTACATCGACAGTCCAATGGCCATCAAAGTCAGTGACATTTACTGCCAGCATCCTGAGGATCATAATTTGGATATGAAGATGTTAATGGATGAGAATAAATGCCCTTTGTGTTGTAAACAATATTATCTAGCAAGAACGCCTGAGGAATCAAAACGCATAAATAATATTCAAGGCCCTGTCATTATCATTTCGGCAAGCGGAATGGCTACGGGCGGTCGCGTTCTCCATCATCTAAAAATGCGATTACCTGATTCTCGAACGACAGTATTGCTTGCTGGGTTTCAAGCAGCAGGTTCTCGAGGACGATCCTTGCAGGAAGGAGCAAAAACGATTCGGATTTATGGCCAGGATGTCCCGGTCAAAGCAAAAATAGAGGTGCTTGATGGCTTATCCGCTCATGGAGATAAGGAGGATATTCTTCGCTGGCTTTCGGGTTTTAAAAAAGCACCCCGCCAGACTTATATTGTTCATGGAGAAACAAAATCCGCAGGACATCTTGCGCAGACGATTAAAACAGAATTGGGTTGGGATGCTAAAGTAGCGGTCGATGGAGAGTGTGTTGATCTTAGTTTTGGCCATTTACCGTCTATAAATTTTTGATTTTAAAAACATAGTAATAATAAAAGGAGGAGTCAAATGAGGAAAACGATTAATTTAGTTTTTGGAGGAGTTCTTCTTACAAGCCTGTTGTTGGGAACATGGTCTTTTGCCGAGGAGAAAGGCCTGATGAATCAGGAAAAAATGGGGCAAAAAGGCATGATGAACATGGGCGACACAGGAATGATGGGCAAAGGGATGATGGGTAGCAAAATGATGGGCATGATGGGAATGTGTCCGATGATGCAATCCATGATGCAAAGGCAAGTTGTGGCCACTAGCGATGGAGGAATTATTGTTGTCTCCGGAAATAAACTCACCAAATACGACAAAGATTTGAATGTCGTTAAAGAAGTTGAACAAAAGATGGATATGGAAGCTATGCAAAAGATGATGGAGAATATGAAAAGTATGTGTCCGATGATGGGAAAAATGATGTCATCAGATGGATCAAAGGCTGAAGAGTCGAAAGAATCGGCAGCAGAAGAAAAAGCTGAACACGAGAGCCATCATTAATCCTTAAAGAAACACTGGGCGCGGGAGAATATCCTGCGCCCTTTTATTGTTCTGGAATATATAATATGCCTATGACATTTTTAAAGTTCGATAAAGAAATTTATATTGCTTTTTTAGCCATCGCTGGAATTTGCACATATCTTGTTTTACGTTTTTTCTTAGGATTCTCAATGGATCTGGCCAATTGGCCATTATGGATCACGCTTACGCTAGGCGGGATCCCGTTGGTTTGGGACCTTCTGATCAAGGTCTCCAAACGTAAATTCGGTTCCGATCTTCTCGCGGGAATTTCAATCATTGCCTCTGTTTGGTTAGGTGAATATCTCGCCGGAACGCTGGTCGTTTTGATGCTTTCCGGAGGTGAGGCGCTCGAGAGTTTTGCCGTACGCCGTGCCTCTTCGGTATTAGCTGCATTAGCCAAGCGCATGCCCAATATTGCCCACCGTAAGAGCGCGAAGGACATTGTTGATATTACAATCGATCAGATCAATATCGAGGATGAGTTAGTTATTTTCCCGCATGAAATTTGTCCGGTTGATGGTCAAGTTATTGAAGGCCATGGCGCGATGGATGAATCATATTTGACCGGGGAACCTTTTATTATTTCAAAAGTGGCTGGCTCGACTGTGCTTTCCGGAGCTATTAACGGTGAATCGTCTTTGACAATCCGTGCGACAAAACGTGCGCTTGATTCACGCTATGCCAAGATTATGGAAGTCATGCGGGCAGCTGAAGAAAAGCGTCCGAGTATTCAACGCTTAGGTGATCAACTAGGTGCGGTGTATACGCCGTTAGCATTAATATTGGCGATCGGCGCTTGGATTTTTAGCCACGACCCCATGAGATTCTTATCAGTTTTAGTTATTGCGACGCCATGCCCATTGTTAATTGCTATTCCAGTGGCGGTCATAGGATCAATTTCTTTAAGTGCTCGTCGTGGAATTATCATCAGAAATCCAGCCATTCTTGAACAGATCGACCGCTGTCGAACCATTATTTTGGATAAGACAGGGACATTGACTTATGGAAAACCGACTGTTACTGAAGTCAATTGTTTCAATGGTTTTGATAAGTTTCAAGTGTTGCAATACGCAGCTAGTCTGGAGCAGTATTCCAAACATCCTTTAGCGCATTCAATTCTTGAAGTAGCCCAAAAAGCAGGTACAGGTTTTATAGAAGTAGGTCAAATCGGTGAGGCGGCAGGAGAAGGTTTACGCGGTGTTGTTGATGGACATACAGTTCTGATCACCAGTCGTGGTAAATTGATTAAACAAGGCAAGGAGTCATGGTTTAAGGATATTCCACAAATGGGTGGTTTAGAATGCGTACTCGTCATTGATAATAAAATGGCAGCGCATTTTCATTTTCACGATGAACCTCGTTTAGAGGGAAAGTCGTTTATTAAACATTTAAGTCCTCGGCACAAAATCAATCGCGTGATGATTGTTTCTGGTGATCGTGAAAGTGAAGTAAAGTATTTGGCTGATAAAGTAGGCATTGATGTGGTTTATGCCGGTCAAAGCCCGGAGGAGAAGATCGATATTGTCCGTAAGGAAACCCTACAGGGGCCGACTATTTATTTGGGCGATGGCATCAATGATGCTCCTGCACTTACTGCGGCAACGGTAGGGATTGCATTCGGTCAAAATAGCGATATTACCGCAGAGGCAGCTGGTGCTGTGATAATGGAAAGTTCATTGACCAAGGTTGATGAGTTGATGCATATAAGCCGAAGGATGCGTGCCATTGCTTTACAAAGCGCTTTGGGTGGGATGGCATTATCGGTTTTAGGAATGTTGTTGGCAGCGGGAGGGTATTTATCCCCAGTGGCTGGTGCTATTGGTCAAGAAATTATTGACGTGCTCGCGGTTCTTAATGCCTTGCGGGCTGCGTTTCCCCCAAGAGACTTGACAGATTTTTCTTAAATTTTAAAAGGAGCTCATATGGCTAAGGATCCAATTTGTGGAATGGACGTTGAGGAGGGAAAAGCTATCAAATTAGAGGTTGGTGGCCAACCATTCTATTTTTGTAGTGAATACTGTAAGAAGACATTCTTGGATAAAGATAAAGTGCCTGCCCCTGCCTCCAAGGCATCATCAAGTTCTTCTAAAGTTATTTATACCTGCCCGATGCATCCTGAGATCAGGCAGGACCATCCGGGGGATTGTCCTAAGTGTGGTATGCATTTGGAACCACTATCTCCGACTGGGGAAGATAGTGAAGAGAAAAAATTAATTCACTCTTTGTCTTTAAAGTTTTGGATTGGTCTTGCACTTACCATCCCTCTTGTCTTAATGGTTCTAAGTGAGATGATCCCCGCTATTAATTTTGAGGTATTCATACCCCGCCGTTTAAGTCCTTTCATTCAATTGTTTTTAGCAACACCAGTCGTTTTGTGGGCGGGATGGATGTTTTTTGTTAAAGGCTGGCAGTCGTTGGTCAATAAAAGCCTGAATATGTTTACACTGATTGCCCTGGGTGTTGGGGCGGCTTATGGCTATAGTATTGTGGCCGTTTTATTTCCTCAAATCTTTCCAGAATCATTAAAAAAGATGGGAAAGGTCGATCTTTACTTTGAAGCTGCAGCAGTTATTACCGTCCTGATTATTTTGGGACAATTGTTGGAAGCTAAAGCACGCAGTCAAACTGGACAAGCTATCAAGGCGCTTTTGGGATTAGCCGCTAAGAACGCACATCGAATCCAAAATGGTATTGAAGAAGAAGTGGCAATTGATACTGTTCAAAAAGGAGATATTTTGCGGGTTCGTCCGGGAGAAAAAGTTCCACTCGATGGGATTATTACCGAAGGAAGAAGTAATGTCGATGAGTCCATGATTTCGGGAGAACCCATGCCTGTTGAGAAGTCTGTCGGTGATCGCGTGATAGGTGCCACTGTTAATCAAACAGGGACGTTTATTATGAAAACGGAGAAAATAGGGGCTGAAACTTTGCTTTCTCAGATTGTCCACATGGTTGCCGAAGCCCAGCGTAGCCGCGCTCCCATTCAAAAACTAGCGGATACAATTTCCGGTTATTTTGTTCCCCTTGTTGTTCTAATTTCCGTTTTGACTTTTATAGTTTGGGCGATTTGGGGACATGAACCGAGGTTAGCTCATGCGATTGTCAATGCGATTGCTGTTTTGATTATTGCTTGCCCATGTGCTTTAGGCTTGGCCACACCCATGTCCATTATGGTCGGCGTCGGACGTGGAGCGCAGGCAGGTGTTCTTATCAAAAACGCCGAAGCCATTGAAAAGGCCGAAAAGATTACCCATCTTTTGATAGATAAAACAGGAACATTGACGGAAGGGAAACCTAAGGTCACCGCTTGTGTGCCGAATCAGGGCTGGAATGAGCAATCCCTCCTTGGTGTTGCGGCGTCCATTGAACAAAGCAGCGAACATCCACTAGCCCGGGCTGTGATTGATTATGCAAAAGAGAAAAATGCCAAGATAGAATCTGTGCAAGATTTTGAATCGGTCACCGGAGGTGGGATTAAAGGAAAATTAAATGGGAAAAAGATTGTTTTAGGAAAACAGAAGTTTCTCGAAGAAGCGAAAATTAGTATATCCGAAGATTTTAAAGATCAGTCTATGCAATTACAAGCAAAGGCCCAGACAGTTGTGTGGGTCGCAGTCGACCAAAATATGGTTGGTATGCTAGGTATTTCCGACCCTATTAAAAAGACTTCCCCCCAAGCGATTGAGGCTCTTCATAAAATGGGCATTAAAGTAATCATGTTAACAGGAGACAATAAAAAGACCGCCGAGGCCATTGCCAAAGATTTAGGAATCGATGATGTCCGTGCTGAGTTAGAACCGAAAAGCAAACAGGAGATTGTTAAGCAATTTAAAAGCGAGGGGGCAATTGTGATGATGGCCGGAGATGGCATAAACGATGCTCCTGCATTGGCTCAAGCTGAGGTAGGGGTCGCTATGGGGACAGGAACAGATGTGGCTATTGAAAGCGCAGGGATAACCCTAGTCAAGGGTGATCTGACTGGTATTGTGAAAGCTCTGCGGTTAAGCCGGGCTGTTATGAAAAATATTCGGCAAAATCTCTTTTTTGCATTTATATATAATATTCTGGGAGTGCCTATAGCGGCAGGAATTTTGTATCCGTTTTTCGGCATACTTTTGAGTCCGATTATTGCGGGAGCGGCCATGGCGTTTAGTTCAGTAAATGTTATTGGGAATTCGTTAAGATTGCGGGGAATAAAATTGTAAAAATTTAAGAATCTAAATTAGCTAATAGAAATTGGCTCCAATTAGCTCAAAGATGCTTTACATTAAATATCTTCCGTGGTATATTTTGAGCCATATGAAAATTTTAAAAATAATCTTGGTAGCGATTTTTCTTCTGTCTGCTATTCCAATTAGTGGTTTTTGTGATGATTCACATTCGCAAGATGCGCCTCACCACTGTACGATGACCTGCCATTCCGCATGTTGTCAATTTATACTCCCCGACAAAGTCAGTTATAATGTCCCGCTGTTATCTACATTTCTTTCTTCCCCTAAAGGTAATCTTCGTCAAGAAATCGTCATTCTCACTTCGTTTCGCCCCCCAATAGTCCTTTCATAAAATCCTAGTTTCTCTTTCACGTTAGAAAACTGTAATCCCGGAGTCTAATTTTATGAGCAGGAATATGCAAACTTTATCTTTTACAATTATTTTTTTAAATCAACTGATTTCCCCAATTAGAGCAGAAGTAAAAGCCCCGAGTTTAAAGGAGACCTTAGAATGAAAAGAATATTTACGTTTGTTTTTATATTGCAGTTTCCTGTTTTGGTTTTTGCTCAGGAAATATGGACGCTAGAAGATAGTGTCAAACATGTCATGGAAAAATCATATAGTATTCGTTCTGCTGGCACTGAAATTTCTGCGCGGCAAGGTGATCTAACTCAGGCAGCAGCTTGGCCTAATCCAAACGTAGAGTTTAATGTCAATGAGAAGCTTGGGCTACAAGACAATTCGGGGGGCAATGATCTTACAGAGATATCCATTAGTCAGCCAATACCTCTTGGTCGATTATCCCGTCAAAAGAAAGAATCTAAAGCAAAACTACAGGCTGCCCAACAAAATTTCTCTTATCAACAGTTATTGCTTGAAACTGAAACAGCTCGACGCTTCCATTTAATACAGTTAAAGGCGGCCAAACTGGATCTGGCACAAGAACAATTGAAATTTTCTAAAGAGTATCAAAAGAATGATCCGAACCATTCCAAGGAGAAGGTCGTACGGTATCTCACACCCCTGGAACAGAAGCGTTTGAATATAATATTTGCAACTTCAGATCAAGAGTTGTTAAGTGCCGAGGGTGAATATAGCGAAGAGCTATACGGCTTAAGGACATTGCTGCAATTATCACCGGATACTTCTTATAAAACGGCTGAATTAAACCCCGTACAACTTACCGAAACTCTGGAAGATTTGATAAGCAAACAAAAAGAACGTCACCCAGCCATAAAAGCTTTTAGATACCAACAGGAAGCTGCGGATGCCGGTATTTCGTTGGCCTGGGGTGAGCTTTTTCCTGATCCTAGCGTAAAAGTCTTTCGTGAGACGGATACTTTTGATGATGGCAGACAGGCTTTCTATGGCGTTGCCATTAATTTTCAGATTCCTATTTGGGATTTTAAACGGGGATCGATTGCCAAAGCAAAACATGAAGCTGAAAAAGTTAAATATGACCTTAAAACAATAGAACAGGAATTTCAAGTCAGGTTATATCAGGGTTATTTGCATTTAGCACGACTGATAAAGCAGGCAGAACAGTATAAAACTAACGTATTAATCCCATCTCAGGAAGTGCTTGAATTAACCAAATCAGGTTTTGATGTGGGGGAAGTGGATCTGCTTAATTTCATAGATGCTAATAAAACATATTTTGATGCACGTAAGAATTACCTTGAATTATTGTATGAGGCTTCACTTGAATCGTCGGAAGTGCGGTTGGCGGCAGGCGTCTCAGTACTAAATAATAAAGACATTAATCGCAGTAATAGTATTGGAGGCAAATGATGATTGGTTTATTAATACGTTTTTCTTTGATACAGCGTTTGATGATTTTATTAATGGCAGGTGCATTAATAGCAGGTGGCGTATGGGCCTACAAAAGTCTGCCGATTGACGCATTTCCCGATATTTCTTCACCACAAGTGCAAATTATTGTCAAAGCACCCGGTATGTCGCCAACAGAAGTCGAACAACGCATTACTTTTCCTATTGAAATGGAAATGCAAGGCTTGCCGAGGCAAAAGGTGCTGCGATCAACAACTAAATATGCGCTTAGCATTGTTACAGTAGATTTTGAAGATGGTACGGACATTTATTGGGCAAGGCAGCAAGTTTCAGAGCGGCTTAATTTAGTTTTATCGTCTTTACCAGAAGGCGCAGATGCGAATCTAGCCCCAATTACAACGCCTTTAGGTGAGATATACATGTACCGTATTGAAGGAGAAGGATACAGCAATCAGGAATTGCGTTCTATTCAGGATTGGATCATTCGTATCGCTTGCGTACAGTTGAGGGTGTTGCCGATGTCAATTCTTTAGGGGGAGAAGTTCGCGCCTTTGAAGTTGTCGCTAAACCCGAAGCATTGGTTCAGCAAGGCCTTGGACTTGATGAGTTGGAAACAGCTTTGGCTAAAAATAATCGCAACGCGGGAGGAGACCGTATCAACCGTAAAGATGAAATCTTGCTGGTGCGAACGGTTGGTAATCTACAAAGCATTGAGGATATCAAGAATGTTACGGTGGCAACTAGAAGCGGTGTTCCGATTCATATCAAGGATGTCGCTGATGTACGTATTAACTCTTTGACTCGCTATGGCGGTGTGACCAATAGCGCAAAGGGAGAAGCTGTAACCGGTTTGGTGTTATTAAGAAAAGGAGCTAACAGCCGTATCACTGTTGAAGGGACCAAGATTGAAATGGAAGCGCTTAAGCCTTCATTACCCAAGGGTGTAAGCATTGTCCCATTCTATGACCGCAGTGAACTGGTCAAAAAAGCGGTGCATAATGTAGAGAAGGCATTGGCTGAAGCTGTAGTACTGGTTTTGGTCGTCCTTGTTGTCATGCTGGGTAATTTACGCAGCGCATTGACGGTTGCTCTCATACTGCCGCTGTCTGTGCTTTTTACGTTCATCTTGATGTATATTTTTGGGGTTTCAGCTAATCTCATGTCTTTAGGTGGGTTAGCAATTGCTATTGGCATTCTGGTGGATGCCGCAGTTGTTATTGTGGAGAATATTCATACAAAACTGCATCAAGGTATTAAGGGAACAAACCAGCTGCATATCATTTATCGTGCAGTACTGGAAGTTTCTGTCCCGGTCATCTCAGGCGTGTTAATTATCATTATTGTGTTCCTGCCGTTATTTAGCCTTACGGGGTTAGAGGGTAAATTATTTACACCGTTGGCGATAACCATTTCTTTTGCATTAATCAGTTCATTATTATTATCTTTAACGGTCATACCGGTATTGGCCAGCTTCCTGATGTCTCATAAAGTATCAAGGACGGAGGATGAGGGAGTGGTATTGCGAACACTTAAAGCTGTTTATCTTCCGGTGATGCAGTGGGCATTAAAACGTCGAACATTGGCCATAGGTATAGCCGTAGTTGCTCTGGTCATTGCTGGAGTATTGTTTCCAAGAATCGGCAAAGAATTTATGCCTGTCATGGATGAGGGGACGACGGTCGTTATTATAGAAAAAGCTCCTGGTATTTCTTTGGAACATTCCTTAGCAATGGATGCAACGTACCACAAGGCCATGATGGAGCTGCCGGAAGTGACAGGTGTTATGTCGCGTACAGGTGCTGATGAATTACGTCTTGACCCTATGGGGTTATATCAGACGGATAATTTTATCCTCACAAAGCCGCGCTCTGAATGGAAGAGAGGGTTGCCTGCATTTCAGGAGGATTTACGAAAGAAATTAGAGCAGTTTCCTGATATTGAGTTGGCGTTTACTCAGCCTATCGATATGCGTGTGTCGGAAATGATTACCGGTGTACGGGCAACGATGGCCATCAAGATATATGGGGATGATCTTAAAACTCTTGAAGAAAAAGCCATGCAGATCGAGGAGTTGGTCAATAAAGTTAAAGGTGCCATTGATGTGGTGCGTAATCCTGTATTCGGTCAGCTTTATCTGCAAGTTGATATCAACCAAGCGAAAATTTCCCGCTATGGTATTAGAACTGAAGATGTTAACCAAATGGTAGAAATGGCCATTGGAGGTCGTGTGGTTACAGAAATTGTGGAAGGTAACCGCCCGGTAGCCGTGGTTTTACGGTATCCGGAAGAAAAACGCAATTCAATTGAAACAATATCTGCAATGCTGGTAGAAACACCTAGTGGTGTCAAGATACCATTAAGCGAGTTAACGGATATTAAGGAGGTAGATGGGCCTGTACAAATTACCCGTGAATCTGCTAAACGTCAGGTCGTTGTTCAGGCCAATGTTGAAGGAAGGGATGTGGTTGGGTTCGTTGATGAAGTTAGGCGTACTATTGATCGAGAAGTAAAGCTTCCACAAGGGTACCACATTACTTTTGGTGGTCAGTTTGAGAATCAACAGCGTGCGGCAGCACGTCTGTCCACCGTGGTGCCTATCGCTATTGTATTAATCTTCATTATGTTATTTATGACGTTCCGTTCATTGCGTCAAGCTGGACTGATTATCCTTAATATTCCGTTTGCAATGATCGGTGGGATTGTCACGCTTTATTTCTCCGGCTTATATCTCTCCGTACCTGCTTCCGTAGGATTCATTACTTTGTTTGGGGTCGCGGTACTTAACGGGGTTGTGATGGTGACATTTTTTAATCAATTACGCGCATCGGGTCGTACGGTATTACAAGCGGTAGAGGAAGGCGCTATGCGGCGTCTGCGCCCCGTACTCATGACAGCCATGATTGCCAGTTTTGGTTTATTGCCTTTGCTTATCTCGACTGGACCTGGTTCTGAGGTACAGCGTCCGCTGGCTGTGGTTGTTATTGGGGGGTTATTTACATCTACGCTGCTGACGCTTGTCTTACTGCCAACGCTTTATGCTTGGATGGAAGGTGGCCGTACCAATAAATTAAACAATAAAAAAGAGGTTTAAAATGAAACATTTAGTCTTGATTATTCATGATGATTTAAAACTGGATACTGCTGACCTTCTACACAATATTGAAGGAATACAAGGATTTACTTTTAGTAACGTTGAGGGGCATGGCCTGCAATCTGAACAGGATACTTTTCTTTCAGATAGAGATAAAGTGGTCGGGTATACGCCACGAGTGAGGGTGGACATATTGTTAGAAGATAAAGATGTAGCACCGGTTCTCACGGCATTGCGTAAAAGCAACATCGGTTTGAATAAACAGGGGATTTATTGGATCACAACTGTTGAAGAATTTAATCAATTATAAACGTAACCATTTAAGAAAGGAGTTTTTATGCAAAAAGGTTTATTTATTCTTCCTTTATGTATTTTGTTTTTTGCTGGATGTCAGACCATGGGCAGAACTTTAAATAATGAACACACCCAGACACATGATATTGAAATACAAACTATCGGAAAAAGTAAGAGATTCTCAAAGGATATTTATGTGCGCCACCTATTAAAAAAGGAAAATGTCAATCTTATGCTGATTGGTGACGTTGAAAGACCCATGGGAGCTCTTGTTTCATTGGTAAAGGTCAAAGCAAGGTTTATGGATGATAAGGGGCAGGTTATAAGAGAAGAATATAAAAATGCGTATTTTCGTAATGCTGGCTCACATGCGCATCGAAAGTATCAAGGCTCTTTTTATATAGAAATTCCTGATAATGCGGACATAGTAAAATGTGAAGTGGAGTTTACTTAAAAAGTATAATATATGTTATACTCTGTATGCCCTATGGGGGCATAAGGGAGGTAAAGAATGTCACACCATAAATTAAAAAAAGAGGATATGGCGGGAAGATTGAATAAGGTCATCGGTCAGTTAAATGGAATTAAACGAATGATTGAGGAAGATCGGGACTGTCCTGATGTTTTGATCCAAATTGCTTCGGTGCGTGCTGCATTGGCTAAATTCGGTTTGATGATTACGGAAGACCACATGGAACATTGTATCGCTAGTTCTTTTCAGAAGGGCAAGGGACAGGAGTCAATTGCTTCACTTAATAAAGCTTTAAAGCAAATATTAAAATAATTCTGTGAGGAGATATATTTCATGCCTTCTTTTAATGAATACATAGCACATGGCAATGCGTGGTTATTTTTCCCTATGGCCGTTTTTCTAGGTGCATTGCATGGATTAGAACCTGGGCACAGCAAGACCATGATGACTGCTTTTATTGTAGGCATTCGTGGTACGGTCTGGCAGGCTTTTCTTTTAGGAATATCAGCTACGATTTCCCACACAGCGATTATCTGGATACTTGCCTTCGTAGGACTGCATTATTCTTCGAGTTTGAATGTAGAAGAATTGGAGCCGTATTTTCAGTTAGCCACAGGCATTATCGTTATCGGGATGGCTTGTTGGATGCTTTATCGAACCCATCAGGCTCAGAAAGAAGCTCACAGCCATGAACATGGTGCACATGGAGGTATGATGGTTGATACCGGACATGGCTGGGTGGAAATCAGTGTTTTTGAAACAAATGTCCCGCCACGATTCAGGCTTTATTTTTATGATTCAAATAGATTATTAATTAATCCTTCTAATCAAACGATAACCCTGGAAACAGTCCGTCCGAATCAATCACACCAAAGGTTTAGCTTTATTCTTAAGGACAATTATTTGGAAGCAACAGAACATTTACCTGAACCACATGAATTTCAGGTCATTTTGGAATTAAAACATGGTGATCATGGACATATATATAAGGTAAATTTTGAGGAGCACCATCATCATGGAGAAGTGGATCTTAACAAAGTTGAAGAATTTGGAGATGCACATGAACGTGCTCATGCTGTTGAAGTCCAAAGAAAGTTATTGAATCAGAAAGTAACAACGGGGCAGATTATTTTGTTCGGCTTGACGGGGGGCTTATTGCCCTGTCCATCTGCATTTGCAGTCTTATTATTGTGTTTGCAGTTAAAGAAGGTAGCTTTGGGCTTTGCCCTTGTGCTTGGGTTTAGCATAGGCCTAGCGATTACCTTGGTGAGTGTTGGAATCATTGCTGCCATTTCTGTCAAACATGCCACCAAAAGATTTAAGAGATTTGGCGAATTTGCCCGCAAAGTTCCCTATGCGAGCTCCACGATATTAATATTAATTGGATTATTTGTTGCGATACAGGGATTACGGCATCTGATAGGAACGTAGAAATACTAGGTAATCGAACAAAATGACCAAGATGATTAAGAAAGTTTTATAGAGGGAGAATACATGCAAAATAAGAAATGGCTATTGATCCTATGTTGTTTAATTGTAGGAGGCATTCAAATTTCATGGATTAACGTAGTGTACAGCAGTGAAGAACAAGAGCAAAAGGTAACATACACCTGTCCAATGCATCCAGAGATACATCAAGATAGCCCAGGAACTTGTCCCAAATGCGGAATGAATCTTATCAAAGAGGATGTTAAACAAGGATTAGTAAGCGATACGCCGCTTCAATCAGTTGATCCAAAACTTAAAACAAGCTATGTCTGCATGATGAATAATAAATACTTCGGAACCGAACAAATTCCTGTGGAAGTTGAGGGCAAAAATTATTACGGTTGTTGCCAGGGATGTGTCAATAGTCTCAAGAGTAATCGTGCTATAAGATTCACCCAAGATCCGTATAGCGGGGAAGAGGTCGATAAAGCAGATGCGTATATTGTTCTTAATCCCGATGGATCAAAAAATGTGCTTTATTTTAAATCAGGGGAGAATTACGGGAATTATTTAATGAAAAGATCAGAAGAGAAGAAATAAGGAATCCGCATGAATTCAAAATTGCATTGGGAAACAGTTTACAACACCAAGAAGCCAACAGAAGTTAGCTGGTATCAGAATGATCCGGTTATCTCGCTAGGGATGATTGCTTCTACAAAAATAGATTTCGATCAAAAGATCATTGATGTGGGAGGTGGAGCATCAATTCTCGTTGATACATTACATGAAAAGGGGTTTAAAGATATCACAGTTCTGGACATCTCTTTAAAGGCGATTCAACACGCCCAAGAAAGACTTCGTCAAAACGCTCAAAGGATTAAATGGGTAGAGGCAGATATCACTGAATTTGAGCCCACGGAACGTTACGATTTATGGCATGACAGGGCTGTTTTTCATTTTCTCACAGATCCGCAAGACAGAAGAAAATATATTCATACTCTTGAAAAATCTGTCAAGTCAGGTGGACATGTGATCATTGGAACATTTTCTTTGGAGGGGCCTCCTAAATGCAGTGGATTAGATGTGGAAAGATATAATGTTCAGAAAATGAAGGAAGAGCTAGGCGGCTCTTTTGAATTAGTTAAGAGCGCGGAAGATGTTCATATGACGCCTTGGAATAAAGAACAAAGATTCCTTTATTGTTATTTTAGGAGAATTTAAGAAGATTAAAATGAGCGAACATCAACCACATAAATGTTGTTCATCTTGTGATTCAGAGCCGAACAGTTTTGATTCCAAGAAAGAAATTATAAAATTGGGTGCAGCTCTTTGTTTATTTTTTATCGGGCTTATTTTTAATAAACAGCTTCATGATACCCCTTATTCTTTTGCAGAGTACGGGGTATTGTTGACCGCATATTTTTTAAGTGGTTTTAATGTTCTCTCAAATGCCTTTAAGAATTTATTTAAAGGAAAGATCTTTGACGAGAATTTTTTAATGGCGTTAGCAACTATGGGGGCAATTGCCATTCATGAAGTGCCCGAAGCTGTCGGAGTTATGATCTTTTATAAAATTGGTGAACTGTTTCAAGAAGCCGCAGTCAATAAATCGCGTCGCTCTATCACTGCTTTATTAGAAATTAGACCGGATTCTGCCAATGTCAATATCAATGGAGAAATCAAGAAAGTTCCTTCAGAAGAAGTAAAAGTTGATCAAGAAATCATCGTAAAGCCAGGGGAACGCATTCCTTTGGATGGCATCGTTCTAAATGGGCAATCTACAGTCGATACTTCTGCTATGACAGGAGAATCAGTGCCAAGGCCGGTAAAAGTCGGAGATACAGTATTATCGGGGACGGTTAATAAAGAGGGTGTTCTAACGATCAAGGTAACAAAGATATTTAGTGAATCTTCGATCTCGAAAATATTGCATCTGGTCGAAGATGCCAGTAATAAAAAGACACAAACAGAGAAATTTATCACCCAATTTGCCGCTTATTATACTCCGGCTGTTGTGGTGATTGCTTCAATGATAGCGTTCTTACCACCTTTGTTTTTTCATCAGTCTTTTTCAATTTGGTTTTATCGGGCTTTGGTCATGTTGGTTATTTCTTGTCCATGTGCTTTAGTTATCAGTATTCCACTCGGATATTTTGGAGGGGTTGGTTGGGCTTCCAGAAAAGGTGTTTTAATTAAGGGATCGAGTTATTTGGATGTGTTGACGCAAGTTAAGAGGATTGTCTTAGATAAGACAGGCACGTTGACGAAGGGTGTTTTCAAAGTTATCGATATAAAAACACACAACGGTGTAAGTTCTGACGATATGCTTAAATTTGCTGCATTTGCTGAAGCGCATTCTAATCATCCTTTAGCAAAAGCTGTCCTCAATGCTTATGGAAAGAATATAGACAATGCTGTTATTGAGAATGTTCAGGAAATAGGAGGGCATGGCATTAAAGCTAAGATTAGCGGAAAGAATATCATCATCGGTAATGACCGTCTTTTGCATGTTGAAAACATTGAACATCCAGTTTGCCAGGTGGCGGGTACGGTACTGCATATGGCTGTTGATAAGGTTTATGCTGGCTACATTGTAGTAGGAGACGAATTAAAAGAAGATACTGTCCAAGCTTTGGAATATTTACGAAAGTTGGGGATCAAAGAAATTGTGATGTTAACCGGTGACAATGACTTTGCTGCGTGTGAGATAGCCCAAAAATTACATTTAGATTCGTTTTATGCAGATTTGCTGCCGCAGGATAAGGTTGAGCGTTTTGAAGAAATAATTAAGAGGTCATCCGAGGAAGAAAAGACAGCGTTTGTCGGAGATGGTATTAATGATGCTCCGGTTCTTGCCCGTGCTGATGTAGGCATTGCCATGGGTGGTTTGGGTTCGGATGCCGCCATTGAAACGGCGGATGTCGTTATCATGACCGATTCTTTAATGAAAGTCGGCACAGCCATTGAGGTGGCCAGAAATACCCGAAAAATTGTTTGGCAAAATATTGCTTTGGCTTTAGGGGTGAAGGCTGTCTTCTTGACGTTGGGAGCTGTCGGAATTGTGACCATGTGGGAAGCGGTCTTTGCGGATATGGGTGTTGCATTACTTGCTATTCTCAATGCAGTTTCTGCA
>JANPFV010000041.1:0-62480 GCA_031423615.1 Candidatus Omnitrophota bacterium | reverse complement strand
AGGATAGGTCACCCGAGCTATGGCAGCATTCATCATGTATTTTGCTTTTGTGGAATCACCGGCACTTAAGAGAACACTAAAGTATTTGTCAATCGCTGCTTTAGCTGTTGTGATCGGGTTGATTCGAATTATTGGTCTGCCAACCGGGGTTTGAGCGTGGGCCAAGGTTGGGAAGATTGCTGTCCCTATGGCGGCAAACGCTGCGAATAATACGACGACTTTTTTGATACAATTTGATTTAACCATTTTTAATTTCTCCCTAACCAGATTTTTGAATGAATATTTAATAAAATCTCAAGCTCATTGATAAAATCTTGGTCGCCAAAATGCATGGGTATGACTTTTTATTAAAGGGGAAGGGTGATGGATTGCATTTTGGGATCAAGGCCTCTTTTAATACAGAAGCGTGAATTTTGATCAATGGTGTCTTGGGATTTTGTTAAGGGCAAAGACTCTTTAAAAGAGCGGAAAAACGGTAGGTGAAAATAAGTATAGCACAGGCGGTTTTATTAATCCAGATTTTTTACCGGCTGGCTGGCGCTCGGGTCAATGACACCAACCCCACAAAAATTATCCCTTGAAAGATTTTTGCAGATAGATATAATAATGGCTCCTCAGTATTAAGAGGAATATTAATTAAGCTTTTGTGCTGCAATAAGTTTTATGCTATTAAAGGAGAAAGATAATGTCGGTTGTTAACGTCACGGAAAAAAATTTTGAAGCTGAAGTTTTAAAATCGCCTTTACCTGTATTGGTGGATTTTTGGGCTGAATGGTGCGGCCCTTGCAAACAGTTGGCCCCTATCGTCGATGAACTGGCCCAAGACCTTACCGGTAAACTTAAGGTCGTTAAAGTCAATGTGGACGAAGCCGGCGAATTGGCGGCGGAACATAGTATTATGTCCATTCCCACCCTTATGGTTTTTAAAAATGGCAAAGTGGTCAATCAATTTGTGGGCGGTATGGGCAAAGCTCAGCTTTTGGCCAAAATTCAGCCAAATCTCGGTTAATTCAAAGGAAAAATATGTTTATCACCTTTTGTAAATCCAAAATCGCCCATGCCGTCATTACTCAGGCGGAATTGTATTATGAAGGAAGCATCACCGTCGACGAAAGACTTCTTAAGGCCGCGGATATTATTCCCGGCGAAAAAGTCGAAGTACTCAATATCAATAACGGCAGCCGTTTGGAAACCTATGTTATTGCGGGCAAATCCGGTTCTGGCCATATCTGTTTAAACGGTCCGGCGGCCCGGATGGGTTTTGTGGGTGACAAGGTCATCATCCTGAGCTATAGCTTAATAAATAAAACTGAAGCGAAGAGAATCAAGACCAAGGTCATTTATCTTGACGAGAAAAATCATATTCGGGATTGACCGCCATGATCCCTAAATTAAATATTCGACTTTATGGCGATCCTGTTTTAAGAAAAAAGGCCTTACCCGTAACCACCGTCGGTCCCGGGGAACGTATTTTGATCAAAGCGTTGTGGGTCGCGATGTATGAGAACAAAGGGGTCGGTTTGGCCGCACCCCAAGTGGGGATCAGCCAGCAGATTTTTGTGGCTGATGTCGGTGAAGGACCAGTCGCCATCATCAATCCCAAGATACTTAAGAAAAGCAGCAGCAGTGAAAAAATGGAAGAAGGGTGTTTAAGCATTCCCGATGTGAAGCTCAATGTCCGCCGCGCCAAGGAGATTTTGGTTCAATATATTGACGAGAACAATCAAAGAGTAGAAAGACGTTTCACGGAACTCATGGCGCGGGTTTTTCAGCACGAGAACGATCATCTTCAAGGCAAGCTGATCACCGATTACGCGACTCTGGCCCAAAAGACGCGGCTCCGTAAGAAATTAAGCGACATAAAAAATTTAGCGAAATAATTCATGTCTTCTTTGACCCACACTGCAAAAAGTCTTCCTGCTTCCGTGACCCGTCTGCCTTCATGGTTTCGTCAGGACATTCCTGATATGACCCGGATCCGTCAGATGAAAGGATCGTTTCGCGAAAAAAGACTACACACCGTTTGCGAAAGCGCGCATTGTCCTAATATGGGAAAATGCTGGGGGCAAGGTGTCGCCACCTTCATGATTTTAGGGGAGGTCTGCACCCGGGCGTGCCGTTTCTGCGCGGTCAAAGCAGGACGGCCCAATGAATTGGATTTGGCCGAACCCCGCAATGTGGCGAGTGCGGTTAAGGAATTGAATTTGCGCTACGTCGTTGTGACTTCGGTGGCGCGGGACGATTTAAAAGATGAAGGGGCGGCACAATTCAGTGAAACCATTCGTGAAATCCGCAAAATGATGCCGCAGACGAAAATTGAAATTTTAATTCCGGACTTTTCCAATAAGATTGAGAGTTTGAAAATTGTCGTCGCCGCCCAACCGCAAGTGGTGAGCCATAATCTGGAAACCGTCCGCCGGCTTTCTCCCAAAGTCCGTCCGCAGGCGGATTATGACCGTTCCCTCGCCGTGCTTAAGAATTTTAAAATCCTCGATGCCGGTATATTTACAAAATCCAGCTTAATGGTCGGTCTGGGTGAGACCTATGAAGAAATAAAACAGGCCATGGCGGACTTGGCCGCGGTGGGTTGCGATATTCTCACTTTAGGTCAGTATCTCGCCCCCACATCGATGAAGCGTCATTTGCCCGTCCTGGAATTTGTTGCGCCGACTGCGTTTAAGGAATATGAAAAGCTGGGGTATGAAATGGGTTTCAAGCATGTGATGTCCGGTCCCCTCGTTCGCAGTTCTTTTATAGCCGAAGAGGGCTATGCCGGCACTTTACGGGCTTTACAAAAGAATGCTCTTTAAGTGAATGACAAACTAAAAAATTTTCTCCGCAATTTTATTCCCTTCGTATTGAGCGCAACCTTACTGTGGTGGCTCTCCACTAAAATTGATTTTGCCAAGACCGCCGCGGTCATCAAGTCCGCAGACATCAAATATATCTTTTATGCTTTTGCTTTTTTTACTCTGATCAATTTTATTTTGATTACGCGGTGGTTTGTTTTTATCAAGGCGCTTGATTTGAACGTGGGCTTTGGGACGGCGGTGAGGTATTATCTCGTCGGACTTTTGGGAAATTCTCTTTTGCCGGGCGCCATTGGGGGAGACGTGATTAAAATCCTGGGACTGTGTTCAGGCTCCCAAGACAAACCTAAGGTTGTCGCGTCGGTTCTTTTAGACCGTTTAAGCGGGTTTGCGGGAATGGTTGTGGTTGCTACCATCGCGTTAATCTGCGGTCATCATCTGATCTCTAATAAGTCGGTGATTTTTTTGATCGCGGGGATGGCCGTGGTGTCGACGTCGATCGGGATCGTCCTGTTTAACAAAATCGCGTACTCCTTCTGCGTGCAAATTTTTAGCCGCTTTCCAAAATTCAAAGCCGGATTGATGCAAATGCATTATGATATCGCCCTTTTAAAAGGCCGCCCGTGGGCGGGTGGCCAGGCGATTCTTTTGTCCGCGCTTTCGCAATTGGTGTTAGCCGTCACCTATTTTTTCATTGCCAAGGCTTTGCACCAAAACGTGGGATTTTTTTATTTTATCATTTTTACTCCCTTGATCTGTGTGGTGTCGTCCGTCCCTTCGATTGGCGGCCTGGGGGCGCGGGAAGCGGGCGCGGCCTATTTTTTCAAAGAAGTGGGAGTGGAATATGGCATCGCAGGAAGCATCACCTTTATCAGTTTTATCTTTATGGTTTTTCTCGGCCTTTTGGGTGGAATTTATTTTTTCCTAACTAAGCCGTCAAAAAAAGCGAAGTAAGGGCAGGGGCACTTTTAACGCAATGTCATTGCATTTTATTCTCGACGGTTATAATCTGGTAAAGCAGGACGCGCATCTTGCGGTTTTAAAGCTTGAAGCCGGACGTATGGGTTTGCTCCGGCAGATTGAGGAAAGGGAACTGCAAGGAAGCCAAAGCAATCCTGTCACCGTTGTTTTTGATGGACAAATCGGCGGGACACAACACGAACGGTATTCGTCGGGAATAGGTGTGATTTATACCAGCGCGGAAAGCGCGGATGATTGGATCAAACGTTTTGTCGAAGATTCGCCTACGCCTAAAAATATCGTGGTCGTCACCGATGATCGTGATATTCGTCATTTTGTTCGGGCGTTGGGCGCGGCCATTATGGCGTCGCGGGAATTTTTAGAAGGCCGCGGTTCGCGGCGAAGAGAAGCGGACAAAGCGCGAAAATTAAAAAAGATCCACGCGGATAAGAAAGACCTTTCGAGTATTCTTGAGCATAAGATCACAACCGAGATGACTCAGCTTTGGCTTAAGGGTAAGAAATGAAAACACCATGAATTTTATATTCAAGTCTCTTATGGAATTTGTGGCGTCGGCGGGTGGAGCGGTGTTTTTTTTGTTGGATGTCCTGCAGTGCATTCTCAAAGGACGCATCCGCTGGGACGAGGTGTTAAAACAAATTTATACTCAGGGCGTACAGTCCGTCGTGATAATTGCTTTGACGTCTTTGGCGACCGGAGCGGTTTTGGCCTTACAAAGTTATGTTATGCTCAACCGTTTTGGTGCCAAGGAAGCCGTGGCGCAATTGGTGGCTTTGTCCTTGGTCAGGGAATTGAGTCCGGTGTTTAGCTCTCTGATTTTTTCCGGAAAGGTGGGGGCCCGTATTGCCGCAGAATTGGGCACGATGAAAGTCAACGATCAGATCACGGCCACCCGAGCCATGGGCATTGATCCGATTGAATTCTTGGTTGTCCCGCGGATGCTGGCCTGTTTTATGGTTTTACCGGGGCTGGTGGTTTTTTCAGAAATCTTAGGCATCGCAGGTGGATATCTCGTCGGTGTTTACAACGCGAATATCCCGGCCGCGACCTATATTCATCAATCGATCCATGCGATAAATTTTGTGGATTTCTTCAGCGGCTTTGCAAAAACATTTTTTTTCGCGCTGCTGGTTTCCTGGGTCGCTTGCTATCAGGGTTTTAAAACCAGCGGCGGTTCGCTGGGCGTCGGGCAATATACGACCAAGGCCGTGGCCCTTTCGTACATTTTGGTTGTTGTATCCAACGTGATTTTGACTAAAATCATTTTAGCCCTCTGGGGTTAGCCGCTAAGGGAGGAAAATCTGTGAAGAAAATATTAATGGGAATGGGTTTCATTCTGCTGACGGCCTTTAACAGCGGATGCTTTTCATCGTCGGGATCCGATAATGGGGTGACTCTTTATAAAGCCATTTCTCCGGAACCGGAATGGATACGCAACGGCGAACCCATCGAGTTTGAAGGGGAATTGTGGTATCCGCGCGATACGGTCGATATTTTGACTGACTCCGAAGTGATCCTGCTCGGAAAATATCGGGACATCCCTTTTTATTTGCAAGCTGTTGATGTGCGTCCGTATGAACGTCTTTATACAAAATTTGGCACGAACAAATTTCGTGTTTTTGAAACCAAATCTCCAGATGATAAAAGTAAAAAAGCTTTTTAAAAAATTTGCAAGCCAACAGGTCTTGAGTGACATCAGTTTTTCGATGAATCCGGGAGAGATCTTGGTGATCTTAGGTGAAAGCGGATCCGGAAAAAGTGTTTTGCTCCAGCACTTGATCGGCCTCATGCGCCCGGACAGCGGCGGTATCGAAATTGCGGGCCGGGACATTACAAAATTGCCAGAGCGGGAACTTTTGAAAGTGCGCAAAGACATGGGGTATCTTTTCCAAAGCGGCGCTTTGTATGATTTTATGACGGTTTTTGAAAATGCGGCTTTTCCTTTGCGTGAGCACACCTTGCTGACCCGCAAGGAGGTCGGTGCCAAGGTCAAAGATTTATTGAAAACCGTAGGGCTGGATGGGTCGGAAGGAAAATTCCCGTCGGAATTGAGTGGCGGGATGCAAAAGCGCGCGGCGCTGGCGCGGGCGGTGATCATGGATTCTAAAATCTTGCTGTGTGATGAACCCACTTCGGGACTTGATCCTATCAAAAGCCGTAGTATTATGGATTTGATTCGCGAGATGGCCCGTAAACTCAGATGTACGACCGTCATCGCCTCACATGATATTTTTAATTCTTTGCGTATTGCAGACCGGCTGATTCTGATTAAGCGCGGTCAGATTGTAGCTGAAGGGGACCCCGCAGCCATGCGCGCCTCAAAAGATACTTATTTGCACGAATTTTTTAATTAACCCGCAGGAGCGAATCCTATGGAGCGAAGTGAATTTATAAAAAAGTTTGTGGCTGGCTTATTCTTTATCCTGTGTTTAGGGGCCGTCGGCGGGGTGATATTTATTATCGGGATTGAAAAAGGCCAGACCCAGCCCAAATTCCATATGCGGGTGGTCTTCAGCAAAGTCGGCGGTCTGACCATTGGTGCGCCGGTGCGGCTTTCCGGGGTCAATGTGGGTACGGTCAAAGATATTGGGTTTTTAGACCAAGAAATCGCCGGTCGCGACGTAGAAGTTGTTTTAAACATTTATTCGAAATATCAAAAGCAACTTTTTAAAAGCGTCAAGTTTGCGATCATCACCGAAGGTGTTTTGGGGGAAAAGATCTTGGAAATCACAACCTCGCCGGGCTTCCGCCGCACGGATTTGGCCCGGCCGGTGATTGGCGTTGATCCTCTGGATGTCCAGAATTTGACGGAAACATTTGGAGATGCGGCGGGATCCTTGCTCGAAACATCAAAATCTATTAATGAAATGATCCGGGAAATCAAGGATGTTTCCGGTTCCACGAAACGCCTTTTGAATCGTGTTGAACAGCGTGTCATCGACGGAAATTTGTTTAAAGTTTTTTAAAGAGGAGATGACGGAATGTTTATTTTGGGAAACCTGGTCAACGTGATCGCACAGCTGGTCAATTTTATTTTGACAGCTTTGTACGTGTTGATTTTATTGCGCGCTTTAATCAGCTGGGTCAATGCCGACCCTTTTAACCCTATTGTACAGTTTTTGCATCAGACGACCGAGCCGATTTTAGAGCCGATTCGCCGGTTTCTTCCCCGGTCGCCCATAGACTTTTCGCCGCTTTTGGCCGCTCTTTTGATCTATTTGACCAAGTCTTTTTTAGTCCAGAGTTTGTTCGAAATCGGCCTGCGTTTAAAGTCCTGATTTTTTAACCTTGCAAAGCATCCGGATTTCGTATATAAGATTTAAATATTTACGTGACCTCACAGAGGAGATTCCATGTTTGATAAAATGAAGCAGTTGATGGAAATGAAAGGCCAGGCGGACCGTCTCAAGAAAGAATTAGATGCGGTGACGCTTGATATTAATGAAGTCAAAGGGATCAAGATCGCTCTGACGGGTTCGCAAGAAATCCGTTCCATCGAAATTGACGAGAGCCTTTTGACTCCCGCCAACAAGAAACGTTTGGAAGCGGACTTAATCCGCAGCCTGAATGTCGCCACAAAGAAAGTCCAGCAGGTCGCGGCGCAAAAAATGATGGCTGCGATGCCGGGATTAAAATAACGCGACCATTTGATTTTTAATTTAACGAGGAGAATGCAAATGCCCTACGATGCATCTTTAGACAAAGAAACGTTCAAAGTGACCAAGGAATTTGGCGAAAGCCGCGTGACCGTCGGGGTTTTTTCTTACAACAATGGGGAAAAGAAATTACAGATTTCGCGCGAAAATCGTGATCAGAACAATGAATGGCGTTTTGCCAAACTGGGCCGGATGAACAAGGCTGAAGCTCAAGAGATCGCCCCTTTGATCATGAAAGCCATCGAAAGCATGTAGCGTGATGGGTCGAAGTCTCCGAGCGTTGCAAATGCGATCAGAGGACGGTTGTATAAAAATTGGGAATTTTTGAGGAGCCACTCCTATGGGACAAGAAATTTATTTAACACGTGCGGGTTATGAGAAGCTGCGCGTGGATTTGGAACAACTCAAAACCACGGAGCGCCATCGTATTTCTAAAGCGATTGGCGAAGCGCGCCTCTTGGGGGATATTTCTGAAAATGCCGAGTATGACGCGGCCAAAGATGCCCAAGCTCATTGCGAAGCCCGTATTTCGGAATTGGAAGCCAAACTGGCCAATGTCCGCATCATTGAAGACCAAAAGATCGCCGGGGACAAGGTTTTGATCGGCGCTTTGGTTTCTCTCAAAGATGTCGAATCGGGCGATCAAATGAAATATTTAATGGTCTCTCCCGAAGAAGCCAGTTATGAAGAAAACAAAATTTCAATTTTCTCTCCCATCGGCAAGGGCCTTTTAGGCCACAAAGTCGGAGAAACCATTGATATCAAGGTTCCCGCGGGCACCCTCAAGTATAAAATCCTCAAAATCGAACGTCCGTTGTAAGGCGTCCTGTTTTTATAACCCGGGCTAATTCTTTTCTTTCTCGTCGGTAAGATAGGTGCTGAAAATCCAGAACAGCACCAGAGGCAGAAGCGAAAAAAGAATGCGGTTCAGCGAAACGGAAAGCCACCACTTGATTTCAAAATACGTATTGATTTCGTAATAAGCCACGATCACGGCGAAGTATAAAAAAAGAAAACCCGCAATGAGGGTGTTGTCTGGGGTCCATGGTTTTTTTCCGCCGAGCAACAATCCCGCCCCGAGCAATAACCATATCCCATTCCATTTCGCGCTGGACAGTTCCAGTAAAAGAAAACCCATAATGATCTGCAGGCGTTGCCACGTGACCGGCTTGAGGGCAGAAGTCAATCCGTTGATAAAGGTTTGATTTCCCGGCGAGTAAAGAACATGAAAAGCGAATGTCGGAAGACTCACAACCGCAAGCCCGGCGAAAAAAAATCCGGACTGAATCACGGAAAAGTTTTTTGGTTTACGCCGTCGGGAGAGGATGGTTAATGCAACCACCAGACCGCTGATGATTAAGGCCGCAACCAGTCCTTCCGGTTTGGTAAAAGTGAGAAAGCCGGTGCATATTCCCGACAATCCCGCGAAAGAAGGGCTTCGGGTTTTTTGTGCGTCGGACAGGGTTAAGAGGGCGGCCAAGAGATAAAAGGAAAGCACAATGTCGCAGTATTGTGTTGTAGCCAAAAGATTGAAAAACGGCAAAGTCAGAATCAGCAGGGCGGGCAGAAGCGAGAAAATATTTTTTGTTTTCCCCCACAACGCACTGCTTAATAATCCAGCGGTCAAAACGGTAAAGAAAATGGACGTGACCAAGGGCGTGGCGTCGACGGGCTTGGCGGTAAAAAGCCAGGCCCAGACATTGATCAAAGGTAAAAGCAAAGGATAATGGGGGCTGCTGCGCCATATTTCGGGAGAGAAAAGGTCATGCCAATTGTCGCCCGACAATAAAAGAAACTTGGCTTTAAAATTCCACACTTGCCACGCATCCCAGCCACCATAGGGATAAAACCTTCCTTGGGCTACGACGAGAACCAAAATGAAAAAAATCAAAAAAGTCAGTGCACTGTTTTTTACGGTGAGACGAGGAAATGCGATTTCAGGTTTTTTTATTTGCCGGCGGATCAAAAGGTCCGTCAACAAAGCGCCTAAAAGGACGAGATGAACATCAATGATCCCGGCGGGCATCAGGCGGTCAAGAATTAAAAAACTATAAAATGTCAAATGGCTGCTGATCCCTAAACCTATACCCGTTGCGAGAAAAATATGAAAGAAAATATTCGGTTTGTCTGCCTTTTTGAAAAGGCGATTTACCACGAGAATACCGATAGCGCTGGAAATAAAGAAAGGAAGGAAGATCATGGCGATTGCCGGGATATTTTTTTATCAAAAGTTTTGACGCTGTCCGCAGCGTATGCCGTCCCTCGGTCCGGATTGTGCGCTAAAATGATGCCGTACCGGTTGGCTTTTAGCGGCTGAGCGCCGATGTCTTTGATTTTTTTAAGGGCCGCGGCCGGGGACGTGCAATCAAAAATGACAAATTCATGGCCGGTATTATTCAAATCCAGAATGATGGGTGTTAAAATCAATTGGGCTTGGGCCAACTGCATGGCGTTGACTTTGTCATCGAGGTTTTTGTCCGTGTAATAACCCGCTATCGGGGCTTTTCCGATCAAGGTTTCTAATCCGCGAAAGCGGTCGCCCAAAAAAGTGTAAGGCGCCCGTTGGCGGATATGAACCATTTTAATCGTTTCTTTGGTTAAGAAAAACAGATTTAAAATCAAAACGGCCGCTGTGAGTGTGAAGAAAATTTGTTTTCTAATATTCAGGAAAGAAAAATTTTTATTTGGCATAAAAGAAGTATTCACGGTTTTTTGTTGTTGTCCTATGATGATTCTATCCAGAAAAGCGGAATAAATATAAAAAATTATTATTTTTAACTGGGGGTAAATTGCCTATAATGTCGATAGCATTTTAGACAATAACAAACACGTTACTTCCTCGGCCTTCAGCGGATGATCCATGAGCGTTTGTGGGTGGCCGTGAAAGGCGCGCGGGAATGACCTATTGATCGGGAGGTCGCTTTGATTCGTATAGGTATTATCGGCTGCGGCCATTGGGGCCCTAACCATATCCGTATTTTCAATCAGCTCGCCAATTCCCAAGTCGTTGTTTGCGCTGATCTTGACGAGGAACGTCTCAAATCCATCAAAGTCCTTTATCCCGACGTCAAAACGACAAAGAATTACCGCGAAATCCTGGAAGACCCGCAGATCGACGCGATTTGTGTGGCGTCCCCGACGAACACTCATTTTCAATTCAGCAAAGAAGCCTTGGAACACGGCAAACACGTTCTTTGCGAAAAGCCGCTCGCCTTGCATCCGGAAGAATGTTTAAAATTAAAAACCATCGCCGACCAAAATAAAAAATTGTTGATGGTGGGTCATATTTTTGTTTTTAATCAAGGGATTGTGCGGCTTAAGGAATACATCAAGTCGGGCGAGCTGGGAACGATCCAGTATGCCCATTCGGAAAGGACCAATCTGGGGCCTTTCCGTTACGATGTGAATGCGCTTTGGGATTTAGCGCCGCATGACATTTCCGTTTTTGATTATCTTTTTGATTCCGCCGCTTTAAAGGTATCGGCTTGCGGCCAGAAATATTTGGGTCAAAGTCTCGAGGACGTAGCTTTTGCTTCGTTGGAATATCCCGGAAAGATCATGGTCAACATTCATGTGAGCTGGCTGGACCCTAAAAAAGTCCGGCAGATTACCATCGTCGGTGACAAGAAAATGGTCGTCTGGGACGATTTAGACAATCTCGGTCCTATTCGCCTTTATGATAAACACGTCGAGCGCACTTCAAAATTTTATGAAAGTTATGGGGAGTTTCAGCTTTTATCGCGTGAGGGGAGTATCACAATTCCCAATATGGGTTTTCATGAACCGCTCAAAGTGCAGGCCCAATATTTTATCGACTGTGTCATAAACAATAAACCGCCGGATCGCGCGGATGCCGATAAAGGATATCGCGTAGTTCGCGCCTTATGCGCCACACAACGTTCCATTGAAAAAGGCGGCATGCCCGAGGTCATCGCTTGATCCCTAAGAAGAAATATTTTCAGCACAAGACAGCTCTCGTCGGGACGCGAGCAAAAATTGGCAACAACACAAGGATATGGGCTTTTGCCAATATTCAGGATGGCGCGGTGGTCGGTGAGCAGTGCAATATTTGTGATGGTTGTTATATTGAAAAAGGTTCGTCGCTGGGGGATCGTGTGACCTTAAAGAATGGCGTGAATGTTTTTGAAGGTGTCACTCTCCAAGACAATGTTTTTTGCGGGGCCAATGCGGCGTTTACTAATGACCGCCATCCCCGCGCGGTCCGCCGGGATCCGTGGGTTCTGGAAAAAACTCTGGTCAAAAAAGGGGCCTCAATCGGCAGCAATGCCGTTATCCTGTGCGGTCTGACCATCGGAGAATACGCGGTGATTGGAGCAGGAGCGGTGGTCACCAAAAATGTGGCGGATCATCAAATTGTTGCCGGGAATCCGGGCCGGCCGTTAGGATACGCCTGCTGTTGCGGACGAAAACTTTCGCCGGACTATTTTTGCGCCGCCTGCCGGAAATACTATGGGCTTTTAAATAATCAACTGCGCCTGAAAGAATAAATTTTTATGCCAAGATGTCTGGTCTGCCCGGTTGCGTATAACGAGAATGTCAAACTTAAAAGTGTCATCAGCCGGTTTTTAAATTCACCGGTTTATGGGAAAGTTGACTATTTGATCGTCGACGACTCATCCGACGACGGGACGAGCGAAATGATCCGTTCTTTCGCCCCGCAAGGTGTACAAACGATAAGGCATCCGATGCGCCGGGGAGTGGGAGCGGCCATACGTACCGCTATCCAATACGCCATGGATAACGGATATGAACTCTTAGTCATCATGGCCGGCAACGACAAGGACAATCCCGATGAAATCCCGGGATTGCTTTCGCCTATCATCGACCAAGGATTTGATATCGTGCAAGGATCGCGTTATATCGGCGGCAATCGGATCGGCGGAGACATGCCGTTTTACCGGAAATGGGCGACGCGGCTACATCCCTTTTTACTGTCTTTGGTGGTGCGTCACCGGGTGACCGATAGCACCAATGGTTTTCGCGCCATGCGTCTGTCTTTGTTTAAGGACCACCGGATCAATGTTAACCAAGCCTGGCTTAATACTTATGAACTGGAGCCGTATATTCTTTTTAAAACAATCCGTCTGGGTTATCGTTTTTGTGAAGCCCCGGTCACCAAAATTTATCCGGCAAAAAGTCTGGGTTATACAAAGATGAAACCGATTGTCGGCTGGTGGAGCATACTCAAACCGATTTTTTATTTGGCTTTGGGCATCAAGAAATGAAAAAATGCACCCGTTGCAAAATTGTTTTTCACAGCGATGACCGCGAACGCTGTCTTTACTGCGACACGAATTTAATGACGGTAGAGAAAGATGACACGCTGGGCTTTCGCGATGACAAGGACTTTGACCCGAATTTAGTCGGCGGTGATATCCAGCGGGGAGTCGGCGTCCTCAAAGAAATTCTAAACGAATGGGAAATGGGAGAATATCTGCGGGCGCAATACGTCATCGGAACATATTTTAAAGTGAGGACATTCAAGTTTTTATATTCTTTCAGCCGTAACCATTTTAAAATGGGAAGGGATTATAAGCGGGTTTTAGTCCAGCCGTTGAACCTCACATCTTTCTTAATGATCCCTTGGGTCATTATCGACGTTGTGGATTCTCTTTTGATCCGGCTTTCCTATAACGCCTATTGTGCGAAATGCGGCTGGAAATTTCACCAAGTGCATGCGACCCAATTGCATGATGCGAAAGAATGCGAATACAATCAAGAATATTCGCGGATCGTCAGTGAAATTTTAAGCGGCAATGTTAACAAAACCGAAGGACAGATTAAAGAGAATGCTTACAAAAAAATCCGGACAGGCCAGCGCAGCGCTTATCGAGATCTTTGCTCCCGGCGCAACGGAACGGGGTGGTTTTTCGATGTCCTGTGTATCTGGTTTTCGATTCTCTCGCTTTTGGTTTTGGCGGTCATTTTATCTATGCCTTTTTTTATGAAATTCGGAAATTTTATGACATCCGAGGGGTAGCATAAGGGTATTGTCATTATCAACATGAAGGGTCCATTGGAGGAAAGAGGAAAATGAAAAATTTGTTTATGTGTTTGGGGATTTTATTTATGGCGGGATGTACCTCCGACGGGCCGATCAAGGACATTATCCATGACAAGCAATTTTCAGCTTATCAGGCGGACCTCGATTCGCTGGAAAGGGATTATCTGCAAAAGAAGTTGACCTATGCCGATTATTTGCAAAAGAAAAAGATCGTGGAAGAAGATTATCAAAAAAAAATCGATAGCCGCAGGAATTTGATCCAAAATCAACCCAGCGTGGCGACTGAGATGGTCCCATGAGACTCTACGGGCGTAACCCTGTTTTAGAAAGGATCAAATCCAATCCGCGAAGCATCAAGAGGATTTTTGTCGAACATGGCCACCCGGAATCGTCGTATGTGAATCAAAAGGCGAAACAGTTCGGAATTCCTGTCACCATGGTGCCGGCGACGAAAATGCTTAAGCTTGCCCGCGATGTCAATTCGCAGGGCTTGCTCGCCGAGGTCGAAGGATTTTCTTACCGGACTTTGTCCGACATCTTAGCAGAGGCCAAAAAGGACAAGGGCACGCTTGTTTTTTTAGATGAACTCAATGATCCGCAGAATTTAGGCGGGATCATCCGCAGTCTTGGCTGTCTGGGCCATTTTTATATTGTTCTTCCGACTCACCATTCGGTCGAGGTGACCGAAACGGTTTTACGCGTGGCCTGCGGCGGGGACAATTATGTCGGGGTCGCCAAGGTCGCTAATATCGCGTTGGCATTGACCAAGGCCAAAGAAGAAGGTTTCTGGATCACCGGTTCGGTCGTAAAGGACGGGCAGGACCTGACAGAAACGAAATTCCAATTTCCTTTGGCCGTCGTCGTGGGCTCTGAACAAAAGGGAATTCGCGATGTGGTGCGCAAGCATTTAGACATTGCGGTGACCATTCCCATGGCCAATCCCCGCATGTCTTTTAACGCCGCGCACGCAACGACGATTTTGTGTTATGAAATTCTTTGTCAACGCAAGAATTATAAAGAAGCTTAAATGAAAAAAACAAAACCTTCTTTAACCGCGGCCGTCAATTTTTTTGCCGAGGCCGGACTTTTGAAACATGTCAAGCGCAGCGGCTGGTGGGTGGCGGGAATCAAGGAGCCGGAATCCGTCGCCGACCATTGCTTTCGCGCCGCGGTGATCGCCTTTTATCTGGCCCATTTGGAAAAACTCGACCCGTATAAAACCGTGGTGATGGCTTTGTTTAACGATATCCACGAATCGCGCATCAATGATTTGCACAAAATGGGACATTATTATATTGATTTTAAAGACGCGGAGAAAAAGGTTTTTAAGGACCAGGTCGTTGATCTCGACGGAAATATTCGTTTGGTTCTTCAAAAAATGCGCCAGGATTACGATGAACAGGCGACGAAGGAAAGTATTGTCGCCCGCGATGCGGATATCCTGGAATGCCTTTTGCAGGCTAAAGAATATTTTGATCGCGGTCATACTGGAGCCAAGCTTTTTTTTAAGCGCGCACCGGAACATTTGAAAACGAAAAGCGCGCAAAAAATGTGGACGACGATCGCTAAATGGGACAGCCATCTTTGGTGGCAGAATGTTGTGAAGTTTGAAAGATAAGGTCCGGTTTATTTCAAGCGGAGAGTAATCATCGATGAATAAAATAAAACATCTTATAATCTTTATCGCGGCCCTGACGTTGGGCGGCTGCGCCTCAGTGGGGACGTACAATAATGCCACGGGCCGGCAGGAATTGATTTTTATTTCCACGCCGCAAGAAGTGACTATGGGCCAGACGATTCACAAACAGCTTCTTTCCACTGAAAAACTTTCTGCGGATCCTTCCTTGACGGACCGCATCAACCGAATCGGAAAGAAGGTAGCTTTAGTTTCCGACCGCCAGGATTTTTCCTATCAGTTTTATGTGATTGAAAAGGATGAGCTCAATGCGTTTACCGTTCCCGGCGGGAATATTTATATTTATACCGGATTGATTAAAAAAATTCCGACGGATGATGAAATCGCCGCGGTCCTGGCGCATGAAATCGGTCATTGCGCGGCGCGGCATACGATCAAAAAATATCAGGCGGTCTTGGGTTATAATCTGTTGAGTGATCTTTTAAATAAAGTCGAAATGGCCGAATGGACCAAGCAGATCACTTCTTTGAGTTCCCAGGCCTTGATGACCTTGATCACATCCGCTTATGGACGTAGCGACGAATATGAGGCGGATAAATTGGGCCTCAAGTATCTGGACCTTTCCGGTTACGACCTTAATGGTATGCTAAAAACATTTGCGGTTTTAGAAAAAGAAGGTGACAAGGGGAGCACACCCTTACTTTTGCGGTCTCATCCGTATATTCAAGACAGGATCACGGCGGTGAAAGCTGAAATCCGGCGGTTGCGGCCCACGGGAGAATAAATGGAAAGAATCGGAATAGCAGCCAGCAAAATTTCGCAAGGGAATTTGTTTTTTTATAATTGTTACGTCCTGGTCATTTCTTTTTTGATGGCGGTCCTCTTGTTTTTGCTGGCCGGCTCGGCGATCTTTTCCGGCTTATGGGTGATCCGTTTGCTAGTAGGTCCCTTTGTTCCTACGATGAGTCAAAGAGAGTGGAACCTTGTCTTTTGTTATTCGCTTTCGGCACTGACTGTTTTAGTGGCTTGTGTGTTTTTGATTGCGATCTTAAAAAATGTCAAACTGAAAAAATGAGTGATCCAAATCCAACGTTATGGACTGAAGCGCGGGCTTTGATGGACGCGATGCCGGTGGGTGTATTTCGCATCGGCCTCGAGGGCCGACATTCTTTTGTTTTTGCCAATGCTTTTTTATGCTGCCTTTTGGGCTATGCCGCTGAGGATCTCGAGTCTTTGGCCGTCGATGAAATTTTTTTCGACAAGAAACTTTATCGTTCGCTGGCCGAGACGGCTGTCAAACAATCTTCCGCGGCCGCAGCCGAAATTGAAGTGTCAACCAAAAGTCAACGGCCTTTGACATGCCGTTTGTCCTTGGTCGCAGTTAAGGAAAGCAAGGGAAAACCGCTTTTTCTTGACGGGATACTGCAGGACATTTCCGGCGCGAAGCGCGCCCAAAAGGACCTTAAAGAATCCAAAGAAATTTTTCAGACGGTATTTAATAATTCCGCTGTCGCAATTTTAGTCTGCGACCAGGACGGTCGCGTGACTGCATGGAACCCTTTTGTCCAGGAAATGCTGGGCATGGAAAAGATAGACCTCTTTAATAAAGCGGCCAATGAAATTTATCCGCCCAATGAGTGGGAACGCGTTTTAACGACCCGGGCTAAGGACAACCGCGGCGTTAATGAAGTGGAGACCCAGGTCTATAAAAAAGACGGAAGTGTTTTGGATGTGGGCCTCTCATTGTCATTTATCAAGGACAGCGAAGAGAAAGTCATCGGTTCGATCACGATTCTTCGCGACATGACAAAACAAAAAATCGCGGAAAGAAAAATCCGCGAATCCGAAAATAAAATCCGCATTATTCTCGACCATAGCGCGGCCGCGATTACTTTGACCGACGAGCAAGAGCGCATCATTTCCTGGAATCGGTATACGGAACAGATGCTGGGAAAAAACAAAGACGACATTTATTTGCAGCATATCAGCAGTTTGTATCCGCAAGAAGAATGGAAAAAAATCCGCGCCGAGGGTATCCGTAAGACAGGGTCCCGCCATCATTTTGAAACGCGCGCGTTGAAGAAAGACGGAACGGTCATTGATGTCGACCTTTCGGTCAATGTTTTAAAAGATTCCAATGACAACATCGTTGGGTCCGTCGGGATTATGCAGGACATCACCGAGCAGAAGCGCGTCCAGCAAATGCTGGTTAAAGCCAAAATTGCCGCTGAAGAAGCCAATAATTCCAAAAGTTTATTTTTGGCAAATATGTCGCACGAAGTTCGCACGCCCATGAATACGATTTTGGGTTTGGTGGATTTGACTTTGGACACTCAGTTGACGCCGGAACAGCGCGACAATTTGTCCACTATTAAAAACGCCGGAGACGTTCTTTTAAGTTTGCTCAATGATATTCTTGACCTTTCGCGCGTCGAGGCGGGGAAGGTCCAGCTGGAAAATATCGAGTTAAGCGTTTCGCACATTATTCAAAGTGTTTGTAAAGGGCTGGAGGTTTTGTCCCGTCATAAGAAATTGGATATTATTCGGGAACTGGACCCGAATATTCCCGAGTTTCTAATTGGAGATCCTGTCCGTATCCGTCAGATCTTAGTCAATTTGATCAACAATGCCATCAAATTCACTTTTCAAGGAAGAATTACCACCGCGGTTAAGGTTCTAAATATTACGGACGGGATTTGTGAATTGCAGTTTTCCGTTCGGGATCAGGGGGTGGGTATTCCCAAGGACAAATTGGAAACGATTTTTGAAGCTTTCACCCAGGCGGATGCGTCGACGACGCGCCGTTTCGGGGGGACGGGTTTAGGCTTGGCGATCTCGAAACGTTTGGTGGAATTGATGGGCGGCCGGATTTGGGCGGAAAGCGAAGAATTTAAGGGCAGTACCTTTATTTTTACCGCTAAACTTCGTGTCGCTGAACATGCAAAGTCCGTCGAGGAAACCATTCCGGCGCCAGTCCCTGAGGCCGCCGTCAAAGATACGCGCCCCGTCCGTATTCTTTTGGCCGAAGACAATATTGTCAACCAGAAGATTGCGGCGAAGATGCTGGAGAAAAAGGGCTGGTCGGTGAAAGGTGCTGAAAACGGGAAACAAGTTTTGGAATATTTAGAGCAGGAAAAATTTGATGTGATTCTGATGGATGCGCAAATGCCGGTCTTAGACGGATTTGAAGCCACTCGGCTGATTCGGGAGGCGGAAAAAAAAACCGGACAGCATATTCCGATTGTCGCGTTGACGGCGCACGCCATGGCCGGTGATCGCCAGAAATGCTTGGACGCCGGGATGGACGGTTATGTTTCTAAGCCGATCGACCGGCAGAAACTTTATGAAGCGATCGAAAATGTGGTTTAAAGTTTTTAAAAGAAAAGGAACAATATGAGTGAAAAAGTCATTGATTTGGGTGAAGTGATGGAACGGGTGCAGGGGGACAAAGAACTCCTCTTGGAGTTATTTGAGATATTTGCCAAGGATTATTCCCAGAAGACTCCCACGTTGCGGGCCGCGATTGCGGAAAAGAATTTTGATGTGATAAAGGATATTATTCATTCGATCAAAGGCGCGGCGGGAAATATTTCCGCAAAAGCGGTCCATATCACCTGCACGGAGATTGAGCGATTTTGCGCGGCTAAAGATATTGCGGCGGTCGAGAAATCCCTTCCCATCCTCGACAGAAATTTTAAAGAACTGCAGGGCCGGATGGCGGAGATCCATAAGGAATTCAGCCCGTAAACGCTACCCAAGGACAAGCCAGATGCGCTATATTTTTACTCTGACAATTCTCATGGTCGTCGTGCTGACGGGGGCATTTTATTATGTCTGCTATACGCCGGCTTTGGTGCAGAAATGCGCCCCGGAATTTGTGGCGAAATATATCAAAGATTTGACTTTGAATTCTTTGCAGATCGGCCGCCAGTCGATTACTTACCCGGAAATTTTGAAGCTTTATAAAATCAAAGCTGATGTGGAATGGCAAAATGAGGTCTATCAAATTGAAATTGCCGAACTGGATTTTTTGAATTTTTCGACCTTCCTCCGGACTCAACAACAGGCCCAGCTGGACGTCGCGGGTCTGAATATCCAGAAAAAAAACTTCGAGATCAAGAATGCCGTTTTAAGCCTCAGCGTTGCTTTGGAACATAAGGCCTTGCAAAGTTTTGATATGATGTTGCGTAACGGCGAATTATTTGTTGCTCCGTACCATTTAAACAGCGTGCAAGCCCACATTCAGGCCAATAAGGAAAGTTTTAACATCGGCGATTTGAAAGTCCTTGCTTATGGAGGGCAGGCCAAGGGCAAAATTGATATTGTTCGGCTTCCGCGATCTTCTGAAACGGCCGTGATCGAATTTAGTGATGTCAAAAGCGAAGAGCTCGCCGGGGTTTATAAAAATATTTTTTCCCAGATAACGGGAGATTTCAGCGGCACGATCCGGTGGACCCGCGTGGAGGGTTCGCTTCAGGTCATGGCGATTTTTATGGAAATTCTCAAAGGCGGGAGACTGGGCCCAAGATTGAGTAAAAGGATCGTCAGCTATATGATCGATGAAGAAAAACGGGACAAAATCACCGCTCTCGTCGATGAGAAGCATTTCCTTCCTTTTGATAATGCTGAATTCCGCGTGCTTAATCTTAACCAAAAACTTGCCGGGGTCACCGTGACCGTTGCTAATAAAAGCGAAGATCTGCTTATTCACGAAACGATCAATGTGGATATCGCCGATATTCTCAAAAAGTTCGGTTTAAAGAAATAAAATTCATGCGTAACGCACTCGTAGCGCTCGGCGTCTTGGGAGCATTGTGTTATTTTAACGGCGTAGGGAATCCCTTTGTTCACGATGATGTCGTTTTTATTCTTGAGAACCCTCAGGTCCGTCATCTGTCCCGGGTCCTGGATGTTTTTGAAAAGAGTTCCTTCGCTCCCTCTTCCATTGCCGTGGCGAATGCCTATTACCGCCCTTTTCTGGAAGTCGTTTATCGGATAGAATATGCTCTCTTCGGCCCTGTCCCGGTTGGATATCATGTCGTTAATGTTCTTTTGCATGTGGGCAATGGTTTTTTGCTTTTTATTTTGACCCTGCGCTTGACCCGACGGCAAGGTCTGGCTTTTTGTATGGCGGTTTTGTTTTTAGTCCATCCCATTCAATCAGAAGCTGTGGCGTGTATTTCCGGTATTTCTAATCTGCTCTTTTCATTTTTTCTTTTAGCGGCTTTTTTGTTCTATATCAAGATCGCCAAACGCGATGAAGAAATGAGCGCGGCCAAGGAAGCGGGGTTTTACAGTGCGGCTCTTTTTCTTTTCGGCGGCGCTTTATTATGCAAAGAGCAGGCTATCATTTTGCCTTTTCTTTTATTGCTTTACGAATCGTGTTTTCCTGAGGCGGTGAAAAAGGGGTCTGCGGGATGGCGTCTGCGTTTGGCCGGGTTTGTTATTGTAACGGGCGGTTATTTTCTCTGGCGGGAAATCGTTATCGGCGGATCTTTACCGGCTTTCGTCGCCAATTGGGGTGAACTTTATTTACGGATTAAATCGTTTTCCGGCATTATTCTCAATCATTGGCGAACGGTCGTCTGGCCCATGGACCTGCATTATTACCGCAGTTATAATATTCTCTCTCCATGGGTTTGGCCCGCCGTGGTATTTATTCTTTTAATTTTGGGCGGAATTTTGCTCTGGCGTATCTTGCCGAGAAACCGTCAGCCTCTCTTCGCTTTCGGCGCCGGCTGGTTTGCGATCACAATTCTCCCGACGACCAGCATCGTTCCTCTGGTCCACGAGTATTCCTTCATTGCCGCCTTTGAGCATTTTCTTTATTTGCCCTTGGCGGGAATTTTGTGGAGTGCACTGGTGGCTCTGGATTATGCGAGTGATCTTGTGTTGCGAAAACAGAGCGTCCTTACTAAAAAAGTCTTTGTCGGTGTCGTCGTTACGGTGTGTGTTATGTTAACATACGGCCAAACGCCAATGTGGGCCGGAGAAATTCCGCTTTTTAAAAAAGCTGTCCGTTATGAAAACAAAATGGGGCGGTTGCACCTGTTGCTGGCCCGGGCGTATTACAACAATCGCGACTATGGGCAGGCTTCTCGGGAATATGCCATCGGCGGGGACATCATGGCCCAATATCTCGGAAAAATTCGCGATGAACGGGTCCGGCCTTTTTATGAAGGATTTTTGCGGGACAGCTGGCTGGGTCTTGCGGCGTGTGCGGAAGCGACGGGCCATCTTGACGACGGGCAAATGTATTACGAAAAGATTTTGCGGTTTTCACCGCATGACAGTTTGGTCGAAAATCATCTGGGCTTTATCGCCGTCCGTCTGGAACAATGGGACGCGGCTCGTTCGCATTTTGAGCGCGCCTTAGAATTTGATCCGCGCAACGCCGAGATCATGACCAATGCGGGAGTTTGTTATATTTACGCAGGACAACTGGACAAAGCCGAAAAATATTTTCGCCGGGCCGTGGCGGTCGATCCCAACTTACTGTCCGCAAAAAAGAACTTGGAACAATTATTAAAACAAAAATCTTTGGGTAAAAAAGAATGACCCTTTCTTTGCAAATCATTGCGGCGGGTGGGGCCGTCCTGATTTCCGGGATGATAGGGATATTGCTGCTTATGCCTTCCGAAAAAACGAAACGCCAGTCTTCTGCGAAGGTCAGCCGTTTAAAACCGGACGAACCGGCGGTGAAAGATTGGGAGGCCGTGAGTTTAAAACTGGAGCGGGTGGTCCAGGCTTTACGCAAAGAAATTGAGGAATACCAGAGGAAAGAAAAGACCCTCGAGCGGGATTTGACCGTACAAAAAGAAAAATACAACAAACTGCAAGAAAAGCTCGCCCAAGAACGGGACTGGCAGAAGAAGGAAGAAGATGATATCGAAAAAAAGGCCAAAGAAATTTTGGCTTTGAAAAATGATGTTCGCCGGATCGAGCATGATTTAAGCGTCACGCATGCGCAACGCTTGAAGTTTGAGCGGGATTTCCGGGAAGCCAAGAGTGAAGGGGAATCGATTACGGTTGTGCGGCGCAATTTGGAATTGCAGGTCCAAAAACTTGAGGCGGAGACGGACAATCAGCGCAAGCAGATCAAGGAATTGAAATGGGAAAATTCTCAGCTCTCGCAAAAGAAAGATGCGGAAAGCTGGGTCCCCAAAGAAGATTTTCAAAAGCTCGAGGCGGAAATCCGCAATAAGGAAAGAGACATTGCCCGCCTTAAGGAGCAAATCAAAAGGGAAGTTTTATAGGGCGCTAAAAGGAATTCCGGCGCAAGGTCCCTACACCCTTTGCCTCACCCTTAAAAAGATACATCATTCCCAAAGATATATCATTCCTTTATTGCCAGCAAAAGTTCTGTGCATTAAAATGCATGATATGCAAACATCCCAAAAGAGATTCCCTCCAATAGATGGTCTCGTCAAGAAATTAGAACAATATCGTTTAAAAAACCGCATCCCCCAGCAAAAACTCGCAGATGAAATTGGTGTTGTTTTTTCCACCGTCAGCCGATGGCTAAATGGTAAAACTAAACCGAATAAGATACAGCAATATCATATTGATAAATTTTTAAAAGCAATAAAGCAAAGGTAATATGGTAAACGATTATTCAAAGTTATCCAAAGAAGAGCTTTTAAAGGTTGTAGAGAAGCTCGAATCTCGAAAAAAATACGGTCTTATTTGGGATGAGGAGCGGACAAAAGAGCAGTTTGAAAAAGAGTCCGAAAATGCTCTTCCGGTATTAAAAGAAGTCAAAGGCAAAGAGATTAAGACCGACCCTGCAAACCCTGTTAACATCCTTATCGAAGGCGATAATTATCATGCCTTGTCAGTTTTAAATTACACTCATAACGGTAAAGTCGATGTTGTATATATCGATCCACCGTATAATCGAGGTGGCTCAGACTTTAAATATAATGACTGCTATGTAGATAAAGACGACTCTTACCGCCATAGCAAATGGTTGGCGTTTATGAATAAGAGACTTCGCCTTCTGAAACCTTTGCTTAAAGAATCCTCCGTCGTTTTTATTTCGATAGATGATAGCGAACTATTTCAATTGAAATTATTATGTGATGCAATCTTTGGAGAGAATAATTTTGTGGGCAATGTAATTGTTAGAACTAATCCAAGGGGCAGAACATTGGATCGCCACTTAGCTAAAACTTTTGAATATATTTTAATTTATTCTAAAAATATCGAACTGGCAAATGTATTACAAATTGCTAAAGGTGAAAAAGCTCTCGAAGAATACAAAAAAGAAGATAAAAATGGAAAATATAGAGAATTAGAATTAAGAAATCGGAATCCAGTTTTTACGAGAAAGAATCGTCCGAATCTGTATTATCCGATATATATAAATCCAGCAACTATGCAGGTATCTTTAGAAAAAGATAAAAAGTATTACGAAACAGCTTTGCCATTAAATTCGCAAAATGAAGAGGGTTGTTGGACATGGAGTAAGAAAAAAGTTAATAAAAATCTAGATTTACTTGTTGCCAAGAAAGTATCAACCGGGGCTTGGAGAGTTTACAGAAAAGACTATATTCCTGAAGATGGAGCTACAACTAAAGTTAAAGCGTTATGGTTAGAAAAAAACATGAATCATGAAAACGGCAAAGAAGAATTGGGAAGAATATTTGGCACTACCCCTTTTGACTTTCCTAAATCTGTTGAGTTAATAAAAAGATGTTTAGAAATAAGCACTTCCGATCAAGAGCCCAGTATTATCTTAGATTTTTTTGCAGGTTCAGGGACTACAGCTCAAGCAGTTTTAGAAAGCAATCAAAAGGATAATGGCAGTCGGCAATTTATTTTATGTACTAATGACGAGGGTGGGATTGCTTCAAACGTCTGTTATCCTCGATTAGAACGAGTAATTAAAGGATACAAATTCTCCGGTAAAGAAAAAGAAGTTTTATATGAAAACAATTTGACTTTTTCCAAGCTCAAGAAATTTGATCAAATTATCGACGAAATAGACGATATTAAAGAAAATAATGAATTTGATAGTTATGAAGAAAAATTGGAAGAAAATAATATTCTAAAATTATACGGAACAAAGAATATTGATGGAAATAAAGCGGGGCTTGGAGGCAATCTTAAATATTTCAAAACTTCTTTTGTAAAAAGAACAATCGGAAAAGATAGTCTCAAAATCCGCATTACCCATGAATGCACGGAAATGCTCTGCTTACGTGAAGGCATTTTTAACGAGGTGAAAAAGACAGATGATTATCGTATCTTTAAACACAATGACCACGTAATGGGAGTTTATTATTCTCTTGAGCGCGATGAATTAAAATCGCTCAAGAAAGAATTCGACAAGATAAAAGGTAAGAAGATTCTATACTGCTTCACTCTTGACCCGCTGGGGCTGGATAAAAAGGACTTTGGGGATTGGGAAGGTGTCTCGCTTGAGCCAATCCCCCAGAAAATTTTAGATATATATGAGGGAATTTATGAATATTGATTTAAAAGAGTATCAGGAAAAAGCTGTTGATGATCTTACTAATACGGTTAAGGGTTTATTAAGCAAAGATGGCATGAAAAAGATTTGCGTGTTTCAAGCCCCTACCGGGAGCGGTAAGACTATTATGACTGCAAAATTCATCGAGGAGCTTATAAAAGAGCTTTTTGATGAGGATATGTGTTTTGTGTGGGTAACTGTAGGCAAGGGTGACCTTCACTTGCAGAGTAAACATAGCCTCGAGAAGATTTTCGGAGGGGCTCCCCGAGTGTCGCTTGTTGAGGAAGAATTTGCCGGTGGGCGTGAAAGAATCGTTAAGAATGAGGTCGTTGTTGTTAACTGGGAAAAGTTACGCTCAAAAGAACGTTCTACTGGTGAATGGAAAAATGTTTTAATGAAAGAAGGCGAGAAAATTAACTTCCGGGATGTTCTTTCAAAGACACGAGAACAGAGAAAAATAATCCTTATTATTGATGAAAGCCATATCGGAGCGACTGCCGAGCGGACTAATGAGCTCCGAGATGAGATTAACGCTGATGTGATTCTGGAGATGAGTGCGACTCCGAAAATATTCGAGAAGGAAATAAGAATATTAAAAACCATGAGCAGTCCGGTTGAGTTTAATAATGGCAATTCTTTTTATATCTTTGTAGAGCCGAAGGACGTTATCGAAGCGGGTATTATTAAGAAAGAAATTATTATCAATGAAAAGATTGATAAAATCGCCAAAGAAGAAAGCGACTCGCAGGAAGTTGTTCTTGAGTCGGCATATCAGAAGCGGTTAGAGCTTAGAAAATTATTTGAAGTTGAAGGATCGAATATCAATCCGCTTGTTCTTATTCAGATACCTACTGCCGAAGCTGGGAAAGATAAGATTGATGCGGTTCAAAGATTCCTTTCCAAAAAAGGCATAACAGAAAAGAACAGAAAACTTGCGATTTGGCTTGCTGAGCAGAAGTCAGAAACGCTGGACTGGGTGGCAGAGTCGGACAATGAAATTGAATATCTTATTTTTAAACAAGCGATTGATACCGGCTGGGATTGTCCGAGAGCTCATATATTGGTTAAATTCCGGGAGTCGCACAGCGAGACCTTTGAGATTCAAACGGTGGGGCGTATTTTAAGAATGCCGGAGCTTAAACATTACGCAAGTGAGCCTTTAAATACCGGGTATATTTATACGAACGTTCAGAGCATTCATGTTAAACGTGAGGAATACAATCCGAATATCATCAAGCATCTAAAAGGTGTCCGCAAGGACTGCTATAAAGATATTAAACTGCTTTCTTATTATCGTTCAAGGGTTGATTACGGCGATATAGGGGCAAGTTTTGATCCTGTGTTTGAAAAGATTGCTTGTTCTGAATTTGGTATAACAAAGCGGGAGTTTTTTGACGGTAATAAGAAATTGATGGAGAAAAAAGGGATCAATATTCATTTGGAATATTATCAGCAAGAGATTATTCGAGACGCAAATATTGTTTGTGAGAAATTCGATGAAATTTATGGAATTATTGACTCTGAGCAGAAGGCAAGGCTTAATATCGCCGGGAATGATTTGCAGTCATTGTTTGAGCAGATCATAAAGGATAACCTCGGGTCTTTCCGCAATGTCAAGAGGTCAGTTCCGAAGATAAAAACAACAATTTATATTTGGTTTCAAAAGTATCTTGGCTCTCGTGATTGGGACGAAGCAGAGTTGATGGTTCAGAAAATATTTGTTCATAATGGGAATAGGGTTGTTTTTGAGCGGATTCTTTCAAAAGCGATTGAGGAATATAAAGGCGTTCGGGAGACAGAAATTTCAGAACGCGCCGAGAGAAGTGAACAGTTTTATGATTTTGAAATAGCCAAAGAAAGTTTCTACAATGAGCACACGGATGAAACGGTGAAGGTGAAGAAGTATTTATATGATCCCTGTTATCTTAATATTGACAGGTTAAATCCAGAACGAGAGTTTGAGAAGTTTTTAGAAGATAATGAAAAGCAGATTATCTGGTGGTGGAAAAACGGTGAAAAGAAAATTGATTATTTCGGCATTAAGTATGAATATCCGAACGGTGTTGTGCATACGTTTTACCCCGATTATTTAATCCAGCTTAATGATGGCAGGCTTGGTATATTTGAAACAAAAGACCGGGGCGATCAGGATGGTGGTGGTTACACGAAGGCAAAATCCGAAGCATTGCAGAAATATATTAAAGACCATAATAAGAAAAAGATTTTCGGCGGAATAGTCATTCAGGTCAGCGGAGAATGGCTGATCAACCAGAAAGATTATTATGATTGGGAAAAATGCCTTCGTAACGACTGGAACGATTGGGAAGAAATTCAAGGAAGGGTATGAATAAAAAAGAACTGATTTTGAAGCTTCAAGACATCGAATGGGAAGACTTTGAGGTCAAAGAGGCCAAGGCTGAAGTCCCCAAAAGCGTTTGGGAAACGGTAAGCGCGTTTGCTAACACCGCCGGAGGGTGGTTGATTTTTGGTGTTAAGAAATCAGCAAAGAATTTTGAGATTCTTGGTGTACAAAATGTTGAAAAAATCGAACAGGACTTTTTGACAGTACTGCGCGGCGATAAGTTTAACAAGAAGATCACGGTTCAAGCCAAGAAATACACCTTCGATGGGAAGCATATTCTCGGGTTTTATATTCCTTCCGTGGAAGGCAAAGATAAGCCAATATATTTTAACTCCGTAAAGAATACTTTTATCCGTACTGGTAGCGGAGACCAACGCGCTACTCAGGATGAGATCGATGCTCTTTATCGCAATTCATCTTTTGATAAAAAGGATGAGGAATTGACGGAGTTTACTTTGAAAGACTTGGATGAGAAAACGATTCAAGGGTACCGCACTTATTTGAAAAATGTTGATCCGGGACATCGGTTTAATAAGATGCCGTTGACTGAATTGATGGAAAAGCTTCATGTCATTCGTCGTGGCAAAGTCACCGTGGGCGGATTATTGGTATTTGGGGATGAAGACACCATCGGTTCAATGATTGGTGATTTTCGGATTGATTATTTGGAGATCGCGGGCATATCGTATAGCGATGCGCCGACAAAATATCAATACCGCCTTTCAGATGAGAAAAATTTGTTTGATTTTTATTTCGGCATCTATGATCGTTTACAAAAGAAGATTGATATTCCCTTCAAGCAAGATGATAAATGGTCTATGGGCACTAACGATCAGCCGCAGGTCAGGGCCATTCGAGAGGCGTTGGTCAATTTGCTGATGCACTCAGATTATTTTAGCAATGCCAAACCGCGCATCAGGGTTTTTTCAGATCGAATTGAGTTCTTTAATCCGGGCTCATTGCCCAAAGACATCAAATATATTGTTAAAGAAGAATTCTCCATGCCACGAAATCCAACGGTCGCTCGAGTGTTCAGGCATATTAAATTATCCGAGAATATTGGTTCAGGATTTGACAAGATGTTTAAGGGGTGGATGTCTTATTACCAAAAGAAGCCCGTGGTTACGGGAGATTTTGATTATTACAAAATTGTATTTAGTTTTCAGACGAAGGATCAGGCTGGTTCTGGAAGAAAAATAGGGTTGGGAGAAAAGTTGGGAGAAAGGTTGGGAGAAAAGTTGGGAGAAAGGCTTTCATCTAATGAATTAAAAATAATCGATCTGTTAAAAGATAATAAGGCCGCAACCATTGCTGATGTTTCACAATCTCTCAGGATTAGCACAACTGCTGTGGAAAAAAATCTGGCAAAGTTAAAGTCTAAAGGATTTATCAGGCGAATCGGAGCTGATCGCGGAGGTCATTGGGAAATTGTACAGAAATGATGAACAAAATAATATCGATCTGCAACGGAGTGCTCTTCAAGCACGGATAAAGAAAATTGATGAGCAGATTGCCCTGCTTAATACGATTAAGAGTCAAAGCCTTGCTAAACTGCAGTCCTTTCCTCCAATTATTCCACAACAGTCTAATCCGGTAGTTAACAATCAAACGCTCAAAGATAAAATTGTATTGTTTAAAAGCTGTTTTTGATAAAACGAGGTGGACAAAAAGATAGTGTTTGTCGAGCGGTAGAAAACCCGCTATAATGACCCGTTTAAAAGGACAGATCGTGATGCAATTTGCCCGACGGACAAATTGGGAACTGAATCCCAATAAAATAAGCAGAATTCTTAAGGATTTTAAGGCCACGGGACGGGCGATTATCGATTTGACCGAATCCAATCCGACCCGCTGCGGTTTCGTTTATCCGCAAAAAGAATTGTTGGCCGCTCTTTCTGATGACCGTAACATGATGTACTGCCCGTCGACAAAAGGCCTTTTATTGGCCCGGGAAGCGGTGGCGGAGTATTATGCCCAAAAGGATATCAGGATTTCCCCGGAGCAGATTTTCCTGACCTCCAGCACATCGGAAGCGTATTCTTTTATCTTTAGACTTTTGGCTGATCCGGGGGAGAATATTTTGTTTCCCGCACCCAGTTATCCTTTATTTGATTTTCTGGTCGACTTAAATGATCTGGAAAGCGGATTTTATTCTTTAGAATATGCCCAGCGCTGGATGATCGATTGTGCCGGCGTCACAGAGAGGATAACGCCCAAGACCAAGGCGTTGGTCTTGGTGAATCCTAACAATCCTACGGGTTCGTATATCCAAACGGCAGAAAAGGCAGAGTTAAACAAAATTTGCGGCGCCCATCAAACGGCCTTGATCAGTGACGAAGTTTTCTTTGATTTTGCATTTGAAAAACAAACGGATGCTGTTTCGTTCGCCGGAAACCGGGAAAATTTGACCTTCACCTTAGGCGGTCTTTCAAAAACATTGGGCTTGCCGCAGATGAAATTGTCCTGGATTGTGGTCAACGGTCCTCAGGATAAGGTAGCGGAGGCGATCAATCGTTTAGAGATCATTGCCGACACCTATCTTTCCGTGAACACGCCGGTGCAGAACGCTTTGTCTTTATGGTTGACATTCAGGCCGGACATTCAAGGTCAAATCCTGAAACGTATCCGGCTTAACCGCGAATTTTTACTTAAGCATTTTAGGGACGATGCCTTGGGTTCGGTTCTTAATGCCCAAGGCGGATGGTCGGTAGTTTTGAAACTGCGCGGAAACATTAACGAGGAAAGTTTGGTCGAGGAATTATTGCTCCAAGATCACGTGTCAGTGCATCCCGGTTATTTTTTTAATTTTAGCGACGAGTCTTATTTAATTTTAAGCCTGTTGCCTTCCCCCGAAAATTTCTCGGAAGGGATAAACAGGATTTTAGCCCGCTTGAGGAGGCTGTAAATGGAAATCGGAATTGTAGGATTGCCGAATGTCGGCAAATCGACCTTGTTCAATGCTTTGACCGGCGCCGGGGTGGCGGCGGAGAATTTTCCCTTCACAACCATTGAGCCCAATATCGGTATCGTGCCTTTACCCGACGAGCGTTTAAATGTCCTGTCTGAAAGAAATGACAGTGCTAAGATCACACCCGCCGGTATCCGTTTCGTCGACATCGCCGGGATCGTCAAAGGGGCCAGTCAGGGCGAAGGGCTGGGAAATAAATTCCTCTCTCACATTCGCTCCGTTGATGCGATTTGTCATGTGGTCCGCTGTTTTAAAGATGAAAATGTCGTCAATGTTCTTTCCGAATTGGACCCTTTGAATGCCGCGGACATTATTGAAACAGAACTCTTGCTCGCTGATTTGCAGCAGGCGCAAAAAGCTTTTGATAAATATAAAAAACCCGCGCAAGCGGGGGACAAGGTCGCGAAAGAAAAGACCATGGTCTTAGAAGCGGCGATGAAGGGTTTTAATGAAGGGAAATCGGCCCGTTCGCAAGGCCTCTCGCAAGAGCTTGTCGCGGAATATCAGTTTTTGACATCCAAGCCGATTGTATATGTGGCAAATACCGACGAGGGCGGCGCGCCGCCGGAACTTTTAAAGCCTTTGCAGGAACGGGCGGCGAAAGAAAATGCCGAAGTAGTTGTCCTTTGCACCAAGATCGAATCGGAAATTTTGGAGCTTCCTCCCGAAGAACGCGCTTCGTATTACGACAGCGCCGGAATCACGTCGCCGGGTTTGGCGACATTGGCGCGGGCGGGACAGAAGCTTTTAGACCAGATTTGTTTTTTTACCGCCGGTCCTCAGGAAACCCGCGCCTGGCTGATTCCGCAAGGGACCAAGGCCGCCAAGGCCGCCGGGAAAATTCACAGTGATATCGAGCGCGGTTTTATCCGCGCGGAAATCCATAAGTATAAGGATTTAATTGCGCTGGGTTCTTACAAAGCCATCCAGGAAAAGGGTCTGGTCTCGCTGGAAGGCAAGGATTATGTGATGCAAGACGGTGATGTTGTCTATTTTCGTTTCAGCGTTTAAATTTGCTGTGGCTGTAAATTCATCCTTGATCTGCTCAAATAGAAAACGTAATATAGAAAGAACATCGCGAGGACACATATGCCGAAAATCAAAAACAGGACCAAGAAAACCGCCAAAACATCGTCTCGGCCCGACTGGGACCAGTATTTTTTGAAACTGGCCATGCTGGCTTCCGAACGGGCGACATGTCCGCGGATGCATTGCGGGTGTGTTTTAGTCAAAAACAAAAATGTCATTTCCACCGGATATAACGGTTCGATTCCCGGTGATCAGCATTGCGAAGATGTGGGCTGTTTGATTGTTGATAATCATTGTGTGCGGACAGTGCACGCGGAAATGAACGCTCTGGTGCAGGCGGCGAAGCGCGGCCATGCTGTCGAGGGCGCGAGCGCCTATGTGACTAATATGCCCTGCACGACTTGCGCGAAATCCTTGATCACCGCCGGCGTTCAACGCGTCGTTGTCTTTTCCGACTATCACGATACCTTAGCCACCCAATTTTTTACCGTGGCCGGGGTTAGGATTGACAAGATCGCAATGCCGGATGTTCAGATCAATTATGATTTGGGAAATTATTCTTCAGCAAGGAAATGAGATGGAAAAACTTAAAATTCTGATGGCTGACGATGAACCCGATATTTTAGGGATCATGTCCCAGCGTGTCGCCGCGCAAGGATATGCCGTCATCACTGCCGCCGACGGGGAAGAAGCGTGGGACAAAATCGTCAGCGAAGATCCGGACATTATTTTGCTGGACGTGACCATGCCCAAGTTAGAAGGGTTTGCCGTGCTCAAGCGTTTGCGGGAAAACCCTCCGACGAAGAAATGGCAGCCGGTCATTATTGTTTCGGCCCGCGAAGAACTCAAAGATATTCAGCAGGGCTTTTCTTTGGAAGCGGACCATTATTTGACCAAACCCTGCAATATGGACGATGTCCTCAACGGTATTCGTCTTATGGCCAAGCTCATTCCCCAGCATAAATCTCACGGTGAATATTGATCCTATGGCAGAGAGCGTGCTGAAAATTCTATTGGGTTTCTTTATCGCTTGTATTTTTTTGGGGGTGTATGTCCGCCATTTAGAAACGGTCAATCTTTTTCATCCCTCCCGCGATGTGACCGTTACGCCCAAAGAAGCGGGAATGGACTTTGAAGACATTTATTTCTCGACGGAAGATCACGTCCGTTTAAACGGCTGGCTGGTCAAGACGCCGGTCCATCCCGAACAAGCGGCGACCTTGTTGTTTTGCCACGGCAATGCCGGGAACAACAGTTATCGCGTGGAAAAGATCGCGGCCTTTCATGAACTGGGCGTCAATGTTTTTATTTTTGACTATCGCGGCTTTGGGAAAAGCCAGGGACGTCCGTCGGAAAAAGGAATGTATACCGACACAGTGAGCGCTTATGATTATTTGCAGGGCCGAAAGGACATCGCCAAAGAGAGGATTTTTGTTTATGGCGCATCCATGGGCGGGGTTGCGGCCGTTGATTTGGCTTCCCGGCGGCCGGTGACGGCCTTGATTGCGGATTCCACGTTTACCTCCGCGAAGGATATGGCCCGGGTGATAGCCCCGTTTGTTCCGACTTTTATAATGAAAACGAGGTTGGACAATGCGCAAAAAATCACTGGGATCAAGGTTCCTAAATTATTTATTCACAGTCCGGATGATGCCACCGTCCCTTTTTATTTAGGAAAGAAACTTTTTGAAATGGCCTCGGAGCCTAAGGAGTTTTTAAAAACTTCGGGAAGTCACGGTGAGGGATTTTCGTTATCAAAAGATATTTCTCTAAAAGGGATCAAGGATTTCTTGGATAAATACCATTTGCGATGATGTATACCAAATTTCACAATCGGCCCAAGATCACAAGTTTCGCTAACCCTAAAATTAAGGAGATCGTGAAACTGCGCGACCGGAAGGAACGTAATAAAATTGGTGTGACGCTTATCGACGGGATCCGGGAAGTGAAAGCTGCGCTCGACGCCGGTTTGGGCATCAAAGAAGTTTTTGTCTGTCCCTCCTTGTATCAGGGGCAGACGCAAGGTGATGTCGAAAACGGGATTTTAAAGAATCTCACGGCCCGCAAAATAGAAGTGGTGGAGGTGACAAAAGACATTTTTGCAAAAATTTGTTTTGGGGACCGCGCGGAAGGGGTGTTGGCCGTGGGAGTCGTACAAACGCAAAAGTTTTCTGACTTGAAAATAAAAAAAGACCCTCTTTTTATGCTCGTCGAACATGTTGAAAAACCCGGCAATTTAGGCGCGATTTTGCGCACGTGCGATGCCGCCGGCATCGACGCCTTGTTTGTCAGCGATATAACGACCGACGTTTTTAATCCTAACGTCATTCGTGCGAGTTTAGGAACGGTTTTTAGTGTCTTAGTCATTCCCGAATCGCCGGAAAAGATTTTAGAATTTTTTAAAAGCCGGAAGCTTAAAATTGTCGCGGCCACTCCGTCGGGAAAGACAGTTTACACATCCGTGGACTTTCGGGTGGGGAGCGTTATTGCCGTCGGGAGCGAGAAAGACGGCTTAAGCGATTTTTGGCTGAAAGCCGCGGACGAAAAGATTTCTATTCCCATGAAAGGCCAAACAGATTCTTTGAATACGTCGGTTGCCGCCGCGCTGGTAGCTTATGAAGCCCTCAGGCAGCGTGACGAAAGCCATTCCGGTCCCGTTAGCGGTGGAGAGAGGGAGCTTTCGGCAAGGCCAAAAAAATAATGAAACCAGCTCGCGAAACTCAACGGTTAAATGTTTATCTGGCGCACCAGGGAATTTGTTCGCGCCGCAAGGCCATGGAAGCGATTCAGCAGGGTTGGGTTGCGGTCAATGGCAAAATTGTCCGTGAACCTTCCACGCCGGTCACCGAGAAGGATAGAATAACCGTCGATGGAAAAGGCGTTCAGAAAAAAGTTTATGAGTATATTATGATCAACAAGCCGCAAGGTTATGTCACGACCCGTGAAGACCGTTTTGCGCAAAAAACCGTTTTGGACCTTTTGCCGACGGGCCTGCGCCATTTAAATCCCGTCGGGCGGCTGGACAAAAACACCGAAGGCCTTTTGATTATGACCAACGACGGAGAATTGGCCAACCGGTTGACCCATCCGCGGTATGATGTGGACAAGACGTATGTGGTGCGGATCCAGAAAAAATTGAGTCCCGAAGAGCAAAAAAAGCTGGAGGCCGGAATTGTCGTCGATGGTGAAAAAACTGCGCCTGCCAAAATCAGGGCGGTGACCCATCAGCCGCAAGGGTCGGAATTTTTAATCACCATTCATGAAGGTCGCAAACGGCAGATCCGTTTGATGATGGCGGCCGTAGGGCATTACGTGACTTTTTTAAAAAGAATACAACAAGGTCCGTTGCGATTAGAGGGTTTGGAGACGGGGAAGTATCGGGCTTTAACCGATAATGAAATTAAGGCTTTAAATAACAATAATAATTAAACGGCTCGGGTCCTGTCCCTGCGGCACCCTGCCGGCATCGCTTCGCTGCTGGCGGCAGGGGACCCGCCTACGGGCCACCCGAGCATCGAATAACGGAGAAATCTAAATAATTTATGATTACCATCAGCGGCTTAACTAAAGGTTTTACCGGGCGCACTCTTTTTAAAGATGTGAGCTTGAGCATTTTTGTCGGCGAGAAGATTGGATTGACTGGGCCAAATGGTTCGGGTAAATCCACCCTGTTTTCGATTATCCTCGGACAAATGGAATCCACCGGCGGTGCTGTGCAAATGCAGAAAAATCTCAATGTCGGCCACTTGGCGCAAGAAGCCCACTTTGCTTCCACTCAGACGGTCATGGATGAAGTGACGGCGGGAGATGAACGGATTAAAAAACTTCTTAAGGAAAAGCATGATCTCGAAGACGCCAACAAAGCCGACAGCATGCGTTATGGCGATATTTTAGCCGAGCTGGAACATGCCGGAATTTATGAACTGGAAAATAAAGCCGAACGTATTTTGACCGGTTTGGGTTTTAAAGAGGAAGAATTTCATAAGCCGATTAATACGTTTAGCGGCGGCTGGCAAATGCGTACCCTTTTGGCTAAGTTGTTGCTTTATCCCTACGATATTATTTTGCTCGACGAGCCGACCAATTATCTGGACCTGCAAGCCACCCTGTGGCTGAAGGGATTTTTGGCGAATTATAACGGCACGTTCATTATTATTTCTCACGATAAAATATTTTTGAACGATGTGACGAATTACACCATCGTTTTGGAAAACGGCCAGATGACCAAGATCAAGGGAAATTATCAGGCCTACGAGGAACAAAAGAAATTGATGTTGCGCTCGATGGAGAAAAAGCAAAAGTCTTTGGAAACTAAAAAAGAACAATTGGAAAAATTTGCCCAGCGTTTTCACGCCCAGCCCAATCGCGCCGCCGCGGTCCGCAACAAACGCAAGATGCTGGAAAAAATTGAAGAACAGCAAGAGGGCCTCCCGGAAGAGCGACGCAGCATCCGGGACTTTGAATTTCCCGAGACCCAGGAAAGCGGATATGTCGTCGCTACCGCGCAGAATTTGAGCAAAGCCTACGGCGAGAAACAGATTTATAAGAACTTGGATCTCGAAATCATCAAGGGGCAAAAAATTTGCCTGATCGGTCCCAACGGGGCGGGGAAATCGACATTGTTGAAAATGCTGGCCGGAATTATTGAACCTGACAGCGGAAACGTCAAGTTGGGTCACAATGTGACGCGGGGATATTTCTCACAGACCCGCCTGGATGTTTTGAATCCCAATAATACGGCCTTGGAAGAATTGGCCAGCGCTTCGTCGAAAAGTGTCCCCGCCGTACAAATGCGCACTCTTCTGAGCATTTTTAATTTCCGCGGGGACGATGTCTTTAAACACGTCAAGGTCCTTTCCGGCGGGGAGAAAAGCCGTTTGATTTTGGCGAAGCTGCTTTTGAATCCGCCCAATTTTACTTTTCTGGACGAGCCGACGACGCATTTGGACATTGACGGGGTGGAAGCCTTGACCGAATGTTTTCAGAAATATGAAGGGACGCTCGTTTTTATCAGTCACGATCTTTTTTTTGTGCAGCAGATCGCCGATCATATTATTGAAGTCGACCGTGGCCGCATCAAGGTTTATACCGGCGGGTTGGATTATTATCTCGACAAGAAAGCGGCCGGAGAAACTTTGGGACAAGAAAGTGAGCGTCTGCAGCGCGACTCCGAATTAAAGATCAAGGAAGAAAAGCGCAAGGCCTCGGAGAGCGAAAACGAGAAAATGCAGGAAGCGCGGCAAAAGCACAATCAGGCTTTAAAACGTCTCAATGACATTAAAAAGGAAATCAAGGCCTTGGAAGACGAAAAAAAAGAGATTGAGACGGAAAGTTATGTCAAGGCGAGGGTCTTGGCCAACGCTTACGGTAAAGATGCGCAAACCATTAAGGAATATGGACAACGGTTAAAGTGGATCCAGCAGCGTCAGCGTGAGATTGAGACGAAAACCAAGGATTTGGCCGATGAGCGCGATGGGATCAATAATTGACGGGCGGAATGTTAATTTAATTCAAAAAATGGTATACTTGGGGCAATGATTTCGACACGACCATTATTTCTTTTGATATTATTTTTAGCTGCTTTATCGCCCGGCTGTGCTAAGGCGGCGCATCTGCAGGAATTGCTCCGGATTAAAGGATATAGTGAAGAGAAGGACGCCCAGGCCGTTTTAGTCCAAAAACAAAACGAGAAATTTGAGCGATTGCTCTCTGCCGTGAAGCATGGAACAATTGCGCGCTATCCGGACCAGCCGCGCGTGTGGGCCGACTTTGGTGCCCCGATATTTGAAACGACGGTCACGCTTGACAAAACAATGTATCGCGTTTGGATGTATCGTTATTCTACAAAATTGTTTGGTTCAGACAAAGTGTACTTGTACTTTGACGCTGAAGGCCGGCTTAAAATTTTTGATTACACTCCTAGAGGGACCCTCACCGCCGTCAATGAGGTCGCCTATGAAAAAAAATAGCTTCCTTCCTAACTCTTATGCCTTTAGCTTAATGGAAATCTTGATCGTCGTTATTATTGTGGGTGTTATTGCGTCTCTTGCTTTAGTGAAATACGGAATCTTAACTGAAAAAATGAACGCAAAAGAGATTGAACAGATCGCTATGACACTTCTCACAAGTGAAAAACGATATGCGATGGAGCACAACGGAAACATTGCCCTGAATTTTAACGACTTAGACTTTATCCGTCCGACGATACGCACATTTTCATATGCGGTGGCCTTTAGCAGTACTCCTAACAGCATTTGTATGGTTTCTTCTGTGACTCGTCTGCCGCAGGCGGGAGAGGGAAATGCAGGATGTGTTCCTATGGCCGTCTGTCCCTCTGGTAGTGGCGGTTGTGCGGGTGGGGTATATACGATTTATGTGAGAGTGACCTCTCCTGGAGGGCAAATGCAAGTCGGTTGCAACGATACCGGCACCGGAATCTGTACCAAAATGGGTTATTGACTTAGTTGGTTTTTTAGATCCGCCCCCATGTTTAAAACAATCCTCCACGTCGATCTCGATGCTTTCTTTGCCAGCGTTGAGCAAAGAGATGATTCCCGTTTGCGGGGAAAACCCGTTGTTATTGGTGCTGATCCTAAGGGTGGGCGGGGCCGGGGCGTTGTTTCCACCTGTTCTTATGAAGCACGGCCTTTTGGGATTCGTTCCGCAATGCCCATTTCTAAAGCCTTTCACCTCTGTCCCCATGCCATTTTTGTCCAGCCGCATTTTGAAAAATACAACCAAGCATCGCGAAAAGTTTTTGCAATTTTTAACGATTTTACTCCGCATATTCAAGGCTTGAGTATTGATGAGGCATTTTTGGATATTACGACGAGTCATCATTTATTTGGCGGGCCGGTTAAAACTGCTAAATATTTAAAAGAACGTGTTCGCAAAGAAGTGGGACTCACGGCTTCGGTGGGAATTGCCCCGGTCAATTTTGTGGCCAAGATCGCGTCAGATTTATCCAAACCCGACGGACTTCTGGAAGTTTCCGCAAGTAGGATTTTAGATTTTTTACATCCTCTGCCCATTGAACGCTTATGGGGTGTAGGACCCAAGACGGCGGAAAGTCTACATCGCTTAGGAATTCAGACGATTGGTCAACTGTCTAAATTTTCATTGGCCGATATGCAAAAAACATATGGGGACGGCGGTGAGCATTTGTACAATTTGTCTCGAGGCATTGATCCGCGTGAAGTAAAAGAAAATATTGAGGTCAAATCCATCAGCCACGAGCATACATTTGATTGTGATACGGGAAATGGCGAAGTGATTTTGGCGACCTTGCTGGACCTTTCCGAGCAGGTTTCGCGCCGCCTGCGAAAGGATGACTTGAAAGGCAAGACCATTACCATTAAAATACGTTTGAAAGATTTTTCCACCTTCACCCGTGCGGTTACGTTGAGGGAGCGGACCAACTATACCGATGTTATTTTCATGAAGGCCAAGGATCTTTTTAAGAATTTCTTCAAGACGGGAATGCAAATTCGGTTGATTGGGATCCGGGTGAATAATTTTGTCGATGCTTATGTCCAAGACAGTCTATTTAGCAACCCTGTTGATGAGCGACTAGAAAAGATTCATTCCGCAGTTGACTTGATTAAGAACAAGTTTGGCGAGAGCGCTATTGGGCGGGGGAAGTAAAATAATTTCATTTAACCCAAAGGGTGCCTGTTGGCGGAATATATTAATTTTAATTAGGGAAACCATGGATCCCCGCTAAAGGATTGCGGGGAGGACATTTTGGGGGAGGATTTATGGGACTTGTGGTCATTGGAATCTTAGCCGTAGCCATTATTTTGGCAGTGTTTGTTTTTATTTTGCAAAAAGTTTTGCAGAATCACAGTCAGGAGCAGGTCGCGATTTTTGAAAAGCGTATTGCCGAACAGATGCGGTCCAATCAGGAGCAGTTCTTGCTTTTAGCCGGTCAGCAGTTTAAGAACGAGCAGAGCAAGGCTTCGGGTGAACTGGAAGTCCGCAAGCAGGCCGTCGAGACATGGGTCAGCCAGCTTAAAGAAGAACTTTTCCACTATCAAAAAATGGTCCGCGATTTTGAGCAGGACCGTTCGATGAAATATGGCAAGCTTGAAAATGAATTAAAAAATGCGTCTTTGGCCACCCAGCGCTTGCAAGACACGACGAATCATTTGAATAATATTCTCGGGAATGTCAAATTGCGCGGCCAATGGGGCGAGCGCATGGCCGAAGACATCATTCGTTATGCGGGTTTGCTGGAAGGTGTCAATTATGAGAAGCAAAAAAAACAGGACAATGCCGCAACCAAGCCGGATTATGCCTTTTTTCTTCCTAATGGGCATCGGGTCAATATGGATGCGAAGTTTCCTCTCGACAATTATATCAAAATGGTGAATTGTCCCGAGGGATTAGACAAAGATGCGGCGCTCAAAGAATTTCTAAAGAATGTAAAACAACGGATAAAGGAAATCCAGCATCGTGAATATATCAATCCCGCAGAGAGTACGCTCGACTTTGTTTTGCTCTTTATTCCCAATGAACAAGTGTTTGGTTTTATTCAAGAAAACCTGCCGGAATTGATGACCGAAGCTCTCAAGGATAAAGTTGTTCTTTGTTCGCCCTTCACGCTTTATGCGATGCTGTCCGTGATCCGTCAGGCGCATGAAAATTTTCGTTATGAAAACGACATCCGCAAGATCATTGGACTGCTGGAACAATTCATGGGCCTGTATGGACGGTTTAAAGGACGATTTGACGACGAGCTTGGTAAACAGGTCGAGAAGTTGAATTTGCTTTATTCGGATATAAAGTCCAAGAACTTTGCGCAGATGGACACCAAGATCCGCCAAATAGAAGAATATAAAAAAGGCAATCCCGCCATCACCGAAACATTATTGCCAGATGCGGCTATTGATCTGAAAGTTGAAGCTATCCGTGAATCCCGTTGAAACATATTTCCCGCCGGAAGTGAGGCTCGGGTTTACGGACTGTTTAGACGACTTTACTTTGCCGCCGCAGGCGAGAGGTTTTTCCTTGCCGCAGAAGGATGCGCTGTGGACAAAGTATCACATCATGCCGGAAAAAGTTTTTACCATCCGTCAGGTTCATGGAAATAAAGTGTTGGCGGTTTTTAGCCAGGATATCCCGCAAACGGGCGATTTGCCAGAAGCTGATGCGGTGGTGACCAATGTTGCGGGGGTTGTTCTTTCCGTTCGGACGGCGGATTGTTTACCGGTTTTTCTTTATGATTCCAAACAAAAATGTATTGGCTTGGCTCACGCCGGGTGGAAAGGGACCCAGCAGAAAATTGTTGCGAAAACTGTTGAAGCTTTAGAAAAATATTACGGCAGCCATCCGGGGCACATCCAAGCTCAATTTGGCCCGGCCATCCGCCGCTGTTGCTATGAAGTGGGGCCGGAGTTTGAGAAAATTTTTCCCGATGGGATAGCTTATATTGAGGGTCAACGGTGCTTGGATTTGTCGTGGGTCAATCGCAATCAGCTCTTGGATTGCGGCGTGCAAAAGGAAAATATTTTTATCATGAAAGAATGCACTTGCTGTGGAACGGATTATTTTTCATATCGTCGTGACAGAGAAAAAGCGGGACGGCATTTGTCCTTGCTGGTGAGAAATGGTGAGTCGTAACGCGAATCTGGTATAATGTTAATACTATGAAATTTATTGCCATCTATGTGACTGCGAAAAATTTGATCGAAGGGCGCAAAATTGCCGGACATCTCTTGGCAAAAAATTTAGCGGCCTGTGTCAATATTATCGACGGAATGGAATCTCATTACCGTTGGGAAGGAAAGTTAGAGCAATCGCGAGAAGTGCTTTTGATCGTAAAGACGCGCAAAGCTCTTTTTACAAAAACGGCAAAAGCGGTCAAGGAAGTCCATGGTTATCAAGTCCCGGAAATCATTGCCCTGCCGATTATGGCGGGCGATAAAAAATATTCGGCATGGCTGGCTGCCGAAACACAATAGAAGATAGTGGAGGTTTAAATGAAAATAGCGGGCCGATGGATGCTGGTTTTGAGTATGGCGGTGTTGGTGTTTATGCCTTTTAAGGCGGAAGGACAATTCATATTTGATGAAAATCCCTTGCTGCACAAACAGGCGCCGGATTTTACACTGGCTTTGACATCAGATGAAACAACGAGTCTAAACAAATACCGGGGCAGTGACCCGGCCATCGTTTTCTTTTGGACGACGTGGTGTCCGGCTTGCCGGGAAGAAATGCGTCTCTTGGTCCGTCAGGCCGACGGGTTTAAGAAGAAAGGCATCAAGGTTATTTTGGTGGATGCCGGGGAAAGTCCGCGGCGGGTCAAGTCCTTTTTGGATAAAATCAAGCTGCCCTTTCCTTCCTTTATTGATGAGGAATCTTTGGTCTCGGAACAATACGGCCTCATTGGCCTTCCGACTTTATTTTTTATTGACCGGGACGGTGTCGTGGTGGACATCGAACATGCCTTGCCCGATAATTTCGCGGACATTTTCGCCGTTGAGGTTTCCAAGTAATTATTTCAGGGCTTTTTTGCTTTCCGGAATGAAAGATTCCAAATTCGATTTCAATCGCAGATGGGCAAGGAAATCATTAAAAGCCTTCGTCTTCTTTTCCATCAAAATTGCGTTGGCAAACTTCTGCTTTTCCTTTTCAAAATTTGTCATGTCAGCCTCGGAGCGGTTATCCAAACGCAGAATGCAATATCCTTTGGATGTTTCCGCGACAGAGCTTAAGGGCTTGTCCTTGGTAAGGTCAAAAGCTTTTTCCATGAAATCCGGGGCAGGTCCCAGCTTGGGCAGATAGCTCTCCGCGCGGCCGAAAAGGGGAGTCTGGACGAGTTCCCCGCCCATGTCCTTGGCGGTTTTCATTAAATCAAAGTTGGGATTTTTCTCTGACAATTCGCGGATTTTAAGCAAAACTTCGTCGGCCTTGGCTTTTGCCAGTTTGGACGCTTCCATGGATTTCCATTGGTCGGTCACCTTGTCTTTGACTTCACTTAATAAAGGCATGGACGCGTCCTTGGTTTCTTTGATGCGCAAGATTTGATAACCGCGCGCGGTTTCCACGGGATCGCTAATGTCACCAGCCTTCATTTCAAAAATCTTTTGGATCAATTCGAAGGGCCAGCCGGCTTTGAGGTTAGGCTGTTCCATGCTGAAAAATCCGCTTTCTTCCACCTTGATTTTGTTTTTTGCGGCGACAACGCTAAAGTCGGGATCCGCTTTCAATTCCTGACGGGCATCGTAAGCTGTGTGCCAAGCGGCATCTTTGTCTTCTTCGCTGACCGCGGGGGCCTCTTTCCCTTTTTCCGCCTGGCTCATCGGCGCGGGAAAATCAAAACGTAAAAACTCCACGTTGACCATAGGCGGCGCGGCGAAGTCCGTTTTATGGTCTTCGTAAAATTTTTGGATTTTATTTTCCTCGGCGACAATTTGGCTTCTAAAGCTGTCATTGGCAAAGAGCAGATAGCTGACCTGGACTTTTTCATTGTATTGACGGTAGGCCTTTTTGGTTTCTTCTTCACTAACGGAAATCGTGGCCGTTTCCTGGACAATGACCTTGTCGAGTTTGAGTTTATCGCGAAAACATTCCTCAAAATTTCTCGGCGTAATATTCAGGAAATTTTTCAGAATATTTTGATAATAGACATCGTTGAATTTATCGGAAGTTTGAAAATTGGGAAAAGCCGCAATGGCTTTGACTAATTCGTCGTCGGATATTTTGATGTTGCGCTTTTCCGCTTCTTTCAGCAGCATGATCCGGACCCAGGTTCGTTCTACGCGGTCCTGGTCGAGTTGAAATTTTATCTTGGCGAAATTATTCCCGAAATTGAGCTTGTCGGAAATAATGGTTTGTTCATACTGATTTTGAAAATCAGCAAAAGGGACTTTTTCTCCGAAGATTTTTCCGGCGTATTTTAATTTTTTATCCGCGCTGGATTCCATGCGGTAGACCGAACCAAAAACACCGAAGGCCAGAATGATAATGACCGCCAAGACCCAGAGAATGATTTTAGACACACCTTTTTTGCGTAGAATTTTCAGCATACATGACCTCGGTTAAAATTTTGCGGGGAACAGGGATGATTATAAAGTCCGCATTATAACCGTCAGGCTGGGCTTTGACAAGAAAATTTCTTTACAACCTTCACCCGGATGGTTATAATGTCGCCTTACTTAAGAAGGAAATATAATTCATGACAAAATTGAAATTGGGGTTGCCTAAGGGTAGCCTTCAGGAAGCCACGGTCAAGGTTTTTGAACGGGCCGGTTATAAGGTCAATGTTTCGGCAAGATCGTATTTTCCGACGATTGATGATCTGGAAATTGAATTGGTGCTTTTGCGCGCTCAAGAAATGTCCCGTTATGTGGAGCAGGGCGTTTTGGACTGCGGGATCACGGGCGCGGATTGGATTCAGGAAAATGAATCCCAGGTGAGTGTGATTGCGGATTTGGTTTATGCCAAAACATCATCGGTCAAGGTCCGCTGGGTTCTGGCTGTTCCGGAAGCTTCCTCTATCAAGTCGGTCAAAGATTTAGAGGGAAAACGCTTGGCTACGGAACTGGTGAATGTCACCCGCAATTATTTAAAGACGCATAAAGTCAAGGCCGATGTCGAATTTAGCTGGGGGGCGACCGAAGCCAAGGTCGCCACCGGGTTGGTTGACGCCATCGTGGAATTAACCGAGACGGGGAGCAGTTTAAAAGCCCACAATTTAAGGATTGTGACGACCCTTTGCGAATCTACCACACAATTTATTTCCAATAAAGCCGCGGCCAAGGATGCGTGGAAAAAAAACAAAATGGCCCAGATCGCCATGTTGCTGCAGGGTGCGATTGCGGCCGAAGGCATGGTCGGCCTTAAGCTAAATCTGGAAGAAAAGAATTTGAAAAAAGTTTTAAGTCTTTTAACTTCGCTCAAAAACCCGACGATTTCCACTCTCAGCCAAAAAGGCTGGCTGGCCGTCGAGACGGTGATCCATGAGAGCAAGGTGCGCATCCTCGTTCCCCAGTTAAAATTAGCTGGCGCCGAGGGCATTATCGAATATACTTTAAATAAGATTATTTATTAACCTTAGAAAGGGCACATATGCCTTGCGGAAGAAAACGCAAACTTCGAAAGATCCGGACGCACAAGCGTAAGAAAATTCGTAAAGCGCTTCGTCATCTCAAGAAACGCGATTGGGCGTAGCGAAGACCCTCAAGGTCGAGCGGAGTGTCGAAAACAGGAGTTTCACGTCATGAAACTAGAAAAAATCGGCAAATCTTTTTTATGGATCATTGCGACGTTTTTTTTCTTGTTCCCGGCCATTGGCTTTGCCATGGAATCTCAGGAAGAACAAGTCCATTCCATTACATCCTACGCCATGGGCGTTATCCACGATTTGAATGGTGATACGGAGAAAGCCATCAGCGCCTATGAGCACAGCGCCAAATTCAAAGCGTCCAGCGCCGTGCGTCTGCGCCTGGGTGCGGATTATGCCCGTTTAGGAAAACTTGACGAGGCGGCCAAGGAATTAAACGCCCTTCTCAAAGACGATCCCCAAAATGTCCAGGGACGTTACTTGCTCGCCCTTATTTATACAACCAAAAGAGATTACGATAGCGCGTCGAAAGAATATGAAAAAATTTTGACCTCGCTTTCTCAGGCCGATCCGCAGAATGTCGAGATTTATGGTTTCTTGGGACAATTGTATTATTCCCAGAAACAATATGGAAAGGCGATCAAGCAATTCGAAAAGGTCCTGGAAATTAACCCGACGGATAATGCGGATCTCGTTTATCTTTTAGGTTCCTTATACCTTGAGGAAAAAAATCGCGACAAGGCTTTGGAACTTTTTGTCCGTGCTTTAAAAATCGACCCGGAGCATGATGAAACGTTGAACTCGCTGGGATATCTTTACGCGGAAGACGGAATCCATCTGGACGAGGCTTTGGAACTTGTCCAGCGCGCCGTGAAAATTTCTCCCCGCAACGGCGCGTATTTAGACAGTTTGGGATGGATTTATTTCAAAAAGGGTGATTTCGCAAAAGCCCTCGAATACCTTAATAAGGCGGACAGCTTATTAAAAGACCCGGCCATTTATGAGCATCTGGGAGACGTTTATTTTAAAATGGGTGAAAAGGACACGGCCAAAAAATTCTGGAAGCTTTCCATCGGACTGGAGCCCAATCAGGATCAGGTGGCAAAAAAACTCAAAGACCTCAGTTCCCTTTAGGCTATGGCCAGCCTTCTTCTGCATTCGCCTGCCAAACTTAATCTTTTCCTCAAAGTCCTTCGCAAAAGACCTGATCAGTATCATGACCTTGAAACTGTTTTCGAACGGATCAGTTTGTTCGATGAAATCCGTTTGACGGCTGACCCCGTTGGTAAAATTACAATTATTTGCGACGATCCCCAGGTCCCTAAAGGACCCAAAAATTTAGTTTATCAAGTCAGCCAGATGATGCAAAAGCAGTTTGCCATTTCCCAAGGCGTCACGATTCACATTAAAAAAAACATTCCCGTTGCCGCGGGTTTGGCCGGTGGTTCAAGTAATGCCGCCACAACACTTTTGGGCCTGGATAAAATCTGGAAATGCGGCCTTAGGCGTTCCCAGATCGTAGATATGGGGGCCAAAATCGGCAGTGATGTGGCCTTCTTTTTATATAATGCCAGCTGGGCATTGGGCGAAGGCCGGGGAGAGAAGATCACACCGTTTAAAATTCGCCGGAAATTGTGGCATGTTGTTGTCGTTCCTCGAATTAAGATGTATTCCAAAGATGTCTTTACCCGCCTCAATTTGAAGTTGACAAAAAAGAGGGCGGATGTTAATATTCTGACTCTTGCTTTAAAGGAGAAGTCGGCCTTTGAAGTGGGAAATTTGCTTCACAATGATCTCGAAACAAGCATTTTGAGCATCCGGCCCGAACTCCTCCGGGTCAAAGAAAGGATGCGCAAATATAGCTTTTGCGGTGTAGCTTTTTCTGGTAGCGGCCCGGCCTGTTATGGGCTTGCACCGTCGGAAAAGATGGCGCTTGCGGCGTCCAAAGACTTGCGGCGGTATTATGCCAGAGTTTTTGTCGTCCGCACGTTTTAAGAGGAGTTGCACAATGGAAGTCACCGAGATCCGTGTCTTTCTCAAAGAGGGTCAGGACAAAAAACTCAAAGGATATGTCACCGTTACCTTTGATCAGTGTTTTGTGGTTCGCAATATTAAGGTGATCGCAGGGACCAGCGGTTTTTTTGTCGCCATGCCGTCGAGAAAGTTGAAGATTCCTTGTCACGGATGCGGTTTTAAGAATGAAGCGGGAAGCAAATTTTGTAATGAATGCGGTGGGCGCGTTGTGATGCCCACAAAAGAAGAGATGGCCATGCACGATTCTAAAAATGAACATCGTGACATTGCTCATCCGATCACACAACAATTTCGGGAAATCCTGCAAAATAAAATCTTAGAGGCGTATACAAAAGAATCCATTCAAAGTCCTTCGTGATCATCGGGATGGTTTTCGAAAAAAATAATTGCTTATCTTGCCCGGTGGTGTAATCGGTAACACACGAGAATTTGGATCTCGTTTTCCAGGTTCGAGCCCTGGCTGGGCAGTATTAAATAACTGGTCAACGTGATGTGAAAGTTTTGCTGATCCGAAGAGTCCTTTTTAGGCGAATAGCGCCATAGAGGCGCAAAACGAATGAGCCTAAAAAGGACTCTTCGGATCAGCCAGCGTCAATCTTAACGATAGATCAAAACTTGTACACGACGTTGGTTAAGAAATAGGCCGAGTCCCCCGCCGCGACGCGGGAAGCCCTGGCTGGGGCGTTTGAATAATAAATATTTTTGATTTTTGTGAGAAAATCCCAAAATAAAAAAACGGACAAAAAAAAGACCGCGTGGTGTGTTTACGTTCTGGAATGTGAAAATGGCGATTTGTATACGGGAATCACCGGCGATCTGAAGCGGCGATTTAAGCAGCATCAAAGCGGCAACGGCGGAAAATTCACACGGACGTTCGGGGCAAAAAAAATTGTCTATTCGGAAAAATCGGCCGGACGCAGTGAGGCCCTAAAAAGAGAATTTGAAATCAAACGTTTGTCGCGAAAAAGAAAATTAGCCTTAGTCGGTCTGGTCCCGATTATAAAATTTTAGGAAGCAATTTTTATGAAACCTTTAGGGACGATCATTTTGGCGGCGGGCAAGGGGACACGGATGAATTCCTCGATCCCCAAAGTTTTGCACGAAGTGTGTGGGCGTTCTCTTATTGATTATGTTTTGGATGTGGCCCACAACGCGGGTTCCACGAAGACCTGTGTTGTTCTGGGACATGAAATTGAAAAAATCCGCGCTCATTTGGGCAAAGACATTTTGACCGTTAAACAAAGGAAACTTTTAGGAACTGGGAATGCGGTCAAAAGCGGGGAAAAGTTTTTCAAGAATTTCCGCGGGGATATTTTGATTTTGTGCGGAGATACTCCGCTATTGAGAATTGAGACGATCAAGGCTTTAATCAAATGGCATCGTGGTTTGAATGCCGCGGCCACGATTTTAACGGCCGTTGTCACTCAGCCTCAAGGGTACGGCCGCATCATCCGGGACAATTCTGGACGTGTGGCTGCAATCCGTGAAGAAAAGGACTGTGAATACAATGAACGGGAGATCAAGGAAATCAATTCCGGGGTTTTTTGTTTTCGCAGCAAAGCCTTATTTGAAAACTTAAAAAAGATAAAAATCAATGCCCGTAAGGGCGAACATTATCTGACTGATATCATCGCGCTTTATCATAAAAAAGGTTTGCGTATTGAGACGGTCGAAACCCCTGAGCCAGCCGAAGGATGGGGTGTTAATACGCGGGAAGATTTAGCGGCTGCGGCCGGGGTTTTGCGTCAAAGGATTTTAACGGATTTGATGTTAAGTGGTGTTACAATAATTGATCCTGTAACGACTGACATTGCCGCCGGAGTCAAAATTGGGCAAGATACCATAATCCGGCCGTTTACGGTTATTGAAAAGGATGTCACAATCGGCAAAAATTGCGTGATCGGACCTTTTTGCCGATTACGTCCCGGAACCCGGATTGAGGACACCGTGGAAATTGGAAATTTTACGGAAGTTTCGCGGAGCTCGGTGGGGAGCGGGACATTGATTAAACATTTTAGTTTTTTAGGTGATGCATTAATTGGCCGGAAAGTCAATATCGGGGCGGGTACGGTCACCGCGAATTATGACGGTCAGAATAAAAACCTTACCACAATTGGCGATGGCGCGTTTATAGGTTCGGATTCCATTCTGGTGGCTCCGGTTAAGATCGGCAAAAAAGCTATGACGGGTGCCGGTTCGGTGCTTACCGCAGGGAAAGTTATTCCCGACGGAAAAATTTTTGTGGGTGTGCCGGCGAGAATGGTGCCGCGTCGCACGGTTCGTTAATCTTTACGACGGAGCAAATTTTATGAGAGAAATGGCGGTTTTAACCGGAAATTCCAATCCGGAATTGGCCAGGGAAATAGCCGAACAATTAGGTATCAAATTGACCGATGTTTTAGTCGGCCGTTTCAGCGAAGGCGAAATCCGCGTTCAAATCAAGGAAAATATCCGCGGCCGCGACGTGTTTATCGTCCAGCCGACCTGCCCGCCGACGAATGATAATCTCATGGAATTGTTGATTATGATGGACGCCGCGCGCCGCGCTTCGGCCCAGCGCATCACAACCGTCATTCCCTATTATGGATATGCCCGGCAAGACCGCAAAGACCAGTCGCGCGTTCCCATCACCGCCAAGCTGGTCGCCAATTTGATCTGTGCCGCGGGAGCGGACCGGGTTTTGACCATGGATTTGCACGCCAGTCAGATCCAGGGGTTTTTTGATATTCCCGTCGACCATTTGTATGCGATCAATGTTCTGTGTGATTATATGGCCGGGAAAAATATTGATTCGAAAGATTTGGTTGTTGTCACGTCCGATGTGGGCGGCGTCAAAATGGCCCGCGCCTATGCCAAGCGTTTGGGGGCCGAATTGGCGGTCGTTGACAAACGGCGCAAGGGGCCGGAAACAACGGAAGTCATGCACATTTTAGGGGAAGTCACCGGAAAAATCGCGGTCATTGTCGATGACATTGTCGCGACGGCCGGATCTCTTGTTGATGCGGCGGAAGCTTTGGGCCGCAATGGGGTCAAGGAAGTTTATGCGGCGGTCAGTCACGGGATTTTGTCCGGTATGGCTTTGGACAAGGTTCAAAAATGTTCCATTATTAAGGAGCTTGTCATCACCAACAGTATTCCCTTTAACCGGCAAAAAGAATATCCTAAGATCAAACTTGTCTCGGTCGCCCAGCTTTTAGCGGACGCCATCAAACGTATTCACGCCGAGGAATCGGTGAGTATTTTATTTGAAGAAACGCAGAACCAAATGAAGTAAGGTCAAGAAGTTAACGTTTAACGTCGAGTGTTGTGTGTTTTGACAGCACTTCACCAGGAACACCACAAAGGAAGGTATGATATGCAACAGATTGATCTCGATGTTCAGGTCCGCGAAGAAGTCGGGACCGCAAAAGCCAAGGCGATCCGTCGGGAAAATTTAGTCCCGGGAATCGTTTACGGCAGTAAAAAAGTGCCGACCGCAGTCAAGGTCAGCCGCAAAGCCTATGAACGTATCCGCCGCGAGCATCATGGCGAGAACGTTATTTTTCGCCTCAATGTTCTTCAGGGGGATAAAAAACTACGTGATTATGCGGCGATTGTCAAAGAGGAACAACATCACCCGGTCAGTGACCAGGTCATTCATATTGATTTTAACCGTATTTCCCTCACCGATAAAATCACCGTCAAAGTCGCTGTTCACGCCGTCGGGGAAGCGGTGGGAGTCAAGCGCGACGGCGGTTCCTTGGAACACGTCATTTGGGAATTGGACGTCGTGTGTTTGCCCACCCAGATCCCGCACCATCTGGAGGCTGAAGTCAGCAAGCTGGAAATCGGCGGCAGTATTCATGTTAAGGACATTGTTCTGCCGGAAGGCGTCATTACAAAACATGACCCTGAGGCCATGGTCATGACGGTTGTTCCGCCAATGAAGGAAGAAGTCGCCGCTGAAGCCGCGCCGGCTGAATTGGAAGTCATTAAAGAGAAGAAAGATAAAGAACCCGTAGCCGGTGATAAGAAGGATGCGGCCGCCGGAGATAAGAAACCGGAAGAAAAGAAGAAATAAATCATTAAGGTGGATGAATGTCAGAAAAACGCTTGATTGTAGGCTTAGGAAATCCCGGTTCGGAATACGAATGGACCCGTCATAATATGGGCTTTTTGACGGTGACGCGTTTGGCCGAGGACCTGGGTTTGCGTTTGCGCAAGTCAACGTCGGTCAAAGGACTTTGGGCCGAAGGCCGTTTGGAAAACCGGGAAGTCGTTTTGCTGTTGCCGCATTCGTTCATGAACAATTCCGGTATGGTTGTTAAACAGGCCGTAACGGCCAAGAAAATTGAGCCGGAAAATATCCTGATTGTTTGCGATGATTTTAGCTTGGTCTTTGGCCAGATCCGCATGCGCGAGCAAGGCAGCGACGGCGGACACAATGGCCTGGCTTCCATTATCGATCATTTGGGCACCAAGGAATTCAGCCGGTTGCGTATGGGCATCGGGCCGATTCCCCCTCACAAAAATGCGGTGGATTTTGTCCTGGAGGATTTTCGCTTGGACGAAAAGAAAAAATTACCGGAATTCTTGACCGCGGCCGCGGATTGTTGCCGGGCCTGGACCAGTGAGTCGCTTTCCACGGTGATGAGCCGGTATAATCAAAAATTATTGACGTAATCAAATTAATAATCACGTTCAACGGAGGAAACATGAATAAGTACGAATTGGCGGTCGTTGTGGACGCTGCACTGCCGCAGGAACAAAAAGACAGCATTGTCAAGGAAACAGCCGAGGCCATTACCAAGTCCGGCGGGAAACTGATCAACAGTCAAGTGTGGATTGAGAAGCATAAATTCAGTTTTCGTTTAAAAAAGAGCTGGGAAGGCACCTATTATCTCATGAATTTGGAAAGCCCGTCGGCCGCCGTTTTGCCATTGCAAAAGACATTGCGGGTCAACGAACGCATTTTGCGTTTTCTGATGACGCGCGCGGTTTAAAATTCAATTGGATCTTTAACTCATTTTGTGAGGGACAATATATGGCGAATCTGAACAAGGTTTTTTTGATCGGTAATTTGACCCGCGCTCCGGAGCTCCGTTACACTCCGGCGAGTGTTGCGGTCGCCAATTTGGGATTAGCCGTCAACCGGCGGTTTCGCGACAAGAACGGGGAGTTTAAGGAAGATGTCTGTTTTCTCACCGTAACAGTTTGGGACAAACAGGCGGAAGCGTGTTGCCAGTTCTTACAAAAAGGAAGCCCGATTTTTGTCGAGGGAGTTTTGCAATCCCGTTCCTGGGAAACAACCGATGGACAGAAACGCAGTACCATTGACGTTCGCGCGGAGCGTATCCAGTTCTTGGGGAAATTCGCCGCCGACGGCAAGCCAATGGATAAATTAGAAAGCGTATCCGGCCCCGAGGGCCATGCCGAGAATATTGACACAGCCCATCAGGGGTCCATGGGCGGACCGTTGGGTGATACCATCAATCCTATGGATGTCAGCTGGGACGAATAAAATTTCATTAACGAATACGGATCAAGGAGGCGTCAATTGGAAAGTAGAGGAAATTTCAGGTCATCATCATCAGGAAGGTCATCCGGTGGAAGATCATCTTCATCGTCTTCTTATAAGGGAAGAAACAGTACCGGCGGCAACAGTAATTCTGACAACCCGCGCGGGGCACGGGGAAGTGATAAACCGCGCTTTCGCAAGAATATTGCCAAGTTTATTTTGCCGAAAGATATCAAAATCGATTACAAGAATCTTCCGCTTTTGCAGCGTTACACGACCGAGCGCGGCAAGATCGTTCCCCGTCGTATTTCCGGCATCACCGCCAAAGAACAACGGGACATGTCGATGGCGATCAAATATGCCCGTTACCTGGGTCTTTTGTCCGTCGGCAGTTCGAAGAAACATTAAGATCCACGCCCCTTCTCGGATGTTTAAAAACCCGGGGCTGCGGGATTTTTGCCCGGAATTTATAATGACTCCTCGAGAAGATGATACGGGGATGACAAAAATTATTAACGGAGGTTTTATCCATGGAAGTTATCCTTTGCCAGCAAGTCCCTAAAGTGGGGAAAATCGGCGATGTGGTCAAGGTCAAGGACGGATTTGCGCGCAACTTTTTGTTGCCCCGCAAATTGGCCTGTCCGGCCACCCCCGAAAACAAGCGCCGGGTCGAACACGAAAAAACTGCCCGTCTCAAGGAATACGAAGCCAGTAAAAAAGAAGCCCAGGAATTGGCGGAAAAGATATCCAAGGTTTCCTGCACAGTTACCGTTGAGGTCAATGACCTTGAGAAACTTTACGGTTCGGTTTCTGAAATAGATATCGCCCACGCTTTGGAAGTCGAAGGCCTGAAGATCGACCGCAAGATCATTGAATTAGAAAAGCCCATAGAAGAACTCGGGATCTTTGAAGTCGGGGTTAAACTCCATCCGGAAGTCACTGCCAAAGTCCGTGTATGGGTGGCCAAGAAGTAAAACTTCCACCGCAGAATCTTGAGGCGGAGAAATCCGTCTTAGGCGCCATGCTCATTGACGAGGAGGCGATAGGTCTCGCTTTAGAAATTCTCAACGAAGCATGGTTCTACGAACAAAACCATCGCCGCATTTATTCGGCCATTCTTGATCTTTATAATAACCGCAAGAATGTCGATTTGATCACCTTGTCCGAAAAGCTCAGGAACGATGGAGTTTTAGAATCGGTGGGCGGGCCGACCTATCTATCGCGGCTGATCGATCTTGTTCCCACCGCGGCCAACGTCGAGCATTACGCCAACATCGTCAAAGAAAAAGGGATTTTGCGTTTGCTCATTGCCAATGCCACCAAGATTGTCCACGAAGCTTATGAAGGCAAGAATGATGTTTCGGAGGTTGTGGATACGGCCGAAAAACTTATTTTTGAAATCTCCGACCTGAAGCACAGTCAGAATTCGGTCCATATTAAGGAACTTGTCAAAAGTACGATTGAAAAAATCGACACCCTCTATCAGCGTAAAGAGCATGTCACGGGCCTGGAAACCGGTTTTGCGGAATTTGACCGCATGACATCGGGTCTGCAGCCCTCCGATTTAGTCATTATCGCCGGACGTCCGTCGATGGGCAAAAGCGCTTTGGCTTCGTCCATTTTAGAACATGTCGGCATTCAATTAAAAAAACCGGTGGCTTTTTTCAGTCTGGAAATGTCTAAGGAGCAACTGGTTCAGCGCATGATTTGTTCGCAGGCGCGGGTCGATGCGCATAAAGTACGCTCGGGATATTTAGCGCCGTCCGATTGGCCCAAATTAACATCGGCCGCGGGTCGATTGTCTTCGTCGTCGATTTTTATCGATGATACCCCAGCTATTTCGGCTTTGGAATTGCGGGCCAAGGCCCGCCGTTTAAAATCGCATCAGGACATTCAGATGATTGTTTTGGATTATCTTCAGCTCATGCGCGGAAATACCAAGACCGACAATCGTCAGCAGGAGATTTCGGAAATTTCGCGTTCTATCAAGGCTCTGGCGAGGGAATTGAGTATTCCCATTATTGCGTAAAGCCAACTTTCGCGCGCGGTGGAAAGCCGGCAGGATCACCGGCCCCAGCTTTCCGACTTGCGCGAATCGGGCGCCATCGAACAGGATGCCGACGTTGTTGTCCTTATGATGCGGGAGGAATATTACAACCCGACGGAAGAAAACCGCGGGGTCGCTGAAATCAATATTGCCAAGCAACGTAACGGTCCAGTGGGTACGGTGAAACTCGCTTTCATTAAAGAGTATATGCGTTTCGAAAATCTTGCACATCAAAGTTGACAGTCTTTCCCTGCAAACCTATAATCATGGTCATGTCAAAAACTATTATTGTATCTATATTCATTTTAAGTACTTTTATTCCTGCACGGATTTGTGCGGCTCAAGGCGCGGAAGAAAAAGAAACCGTCCAAGCCGTTAATTCCATAAATTCCGAAAATCCTGAAATTAACCCCGCGCTTGTCCTTCCTAAAATGACCGACAGGACCGAACCGACTCCCGCTGCGGTGGAACAACCTGCTCCTGTCGTGGCAAAAAGAGAAGTTAAAGCCGTTGAAGTCCAGGGGAATAAGAGTATCGGTCTGGCCACGATTTTAGCCAAGATCAAGACCAGAGTCGCGCAAGATTATAATCAGGCCATGATCAGCGACGACTTAAAACGCCTTTACAATACGGGTTATTTTTCCGATGTCAGCGTTGACCGGCAAGATGTGCCCGGCGGATACAAGGTCGTTTTTATCGTTGTTGAAAAAGAAATCGTCGACCACATCACTTTTACGAAATTAAAATTTCTTAAACCCTCCGGGATTTTAAGCAAAATTAAGACCGTCAAAGGAAAGTTTTTGGACAATAAAACGTTGAATGACGACATCCGGACCATCGAGGAGCTTTACGCCAAGAAAGGTTTGTCGCAGGCTAAGATCAGCGTCGAAACCAAACGCGATGAGATCAATAATAAAATTAATGTCCATTTTATTATCAAGGAAGGTTTCCGGGTCAAGATCAAGAATATTCTGATGGACGGCAATCAGACGTTTACCCGCAAGCGTTTGATCAAGGTGATGAAAAGCCGTTACGCCTGGATGTTTAATTCCGGATTTATGAAAAGCGACGTCCTGGATGAAGACATGGAACGCTTGAAGTCCTTTTATGAAAAAGAAGGGTTTATTGATGCGACCGTAACCTATGAGGCCGAAGAAATCAATGATTCCAGCCGGCTGGTCAAGGTCCACATTCACGAAGGCCAGCGCTATTATGTCGAAAAGATTGCCCTCGTTGGAAACATTATTATTTCGAGTGAAAAGATTTTTGAGGCGATGAAGGAAATCAAGGAAAAAGGCATTTTCAGCCGCGATAAACTGACCGTTGATATTTCCAATATCCGTTCGTTGTATTTTGACGCGGGTTATATTTTTGTCAATGTGCGAGACAGCGCGTCGCTCAATGCTAAGACGGGCAAAGTCGATGTGCGTTTAGACATCACCGAAGGAGATTTGGCTTACATCAGTCAGGTCAAAATCCAGGGCAATGACCGCACCCGCGATATCGTGATCCGCCGGGAATTGCGTCTTTTTCCCGGTGACCGTTTTGACGGTTCCAAACTCCGGCGCAGTAAAGAACGCCTGCGCAATTTGGGATATTTTGAAGATGTGAATTATGATATCGAGGACACGGACACACCGGACAAGAAAAACCTTATTGTTCTCGTCAAAGAAGCCAAGACGGGTTCGTTTTCCTTCGGGGCTGGTTATAGCACGGTCGATCAATTCGTGGGTTTTGCCGAAATCGAACAGAAGAATTTTGATTTTGCCAATTGGCCGAGTTTTACCGGCGCCGGGCAAAATCTTTCTATGCGCTTGGAAGCGGGTTCCACCCGCAGTAATACGCGTTTGAGTTTTACGGAACCTTGGCTTTTTGATTATCCTGTTTCCGCCGGGTTTGACGCTTATTTGACCAAGCACGACAAGGCACAGAGTGTAGGGTATGGCTATAATGAAAAACGTCTGGGCGGGGATTTGCGTTTGGGACGTCGTTTCGGGGAGTACAGTTCGGGCGGGGTAACGTACCGACGGGAAAAGATTCAAATTTCCGATTTCGACAGCAATGTTTCTGCGGACTTAAAGGCGGAAGAAGGAAACAATACGTTAAGTCTTTTAGGATTCAATTGGGCGACCGATTGGCGCGACAGCAGTATTTCCCCGTCTAAAGGTCTCTATTTGAGCGGCGGGGTTGATTTTGCGGGAGGGATTTTCGGCGGGGACAAAGATTTTTATCGCTTATCCACGCGCAACAGTTATAATATTCCGTTTAAATTTGATTCAACGCTGGAATTCCGTTTTCGTGCCGGCCTTCAGGACGCCTACGGTAATTCGCAAAAGGTGCCGATTTTTGAAAGGTTTTACGCCGGGGGCGAGCGGACCATCCGTGGTTATGATGAGCGCGCTGTGGGGCCGGTGGATCCGGCGAACAATGACCCGATCGGCGGGGAAAGTATGTTGATCGGAAATATCGAGTATACGATCCCGGTCATCAACTTTGTGAAATTAGCGACCTTTTTTGACACCGGTAACGTTTGGAGCAAGATGTCGGATTTCGGTTCGGGCAGTTTTAAAAGCGGCGCGGGTTTTGGTTTGCGCGTCAAAACGCCCATCGGTCCGGTCAATTTAGATTACGGTATCCCTTTTGACACCGTGCCGGGGTCAGAAAAGAAAACCGGGAAGTTTTATTTCAGTGTCAGCCGGGGCTTCTGAAACCGATTTACGATTTTAGGTTAAATATCACCCAACAATCATAAGGAGGACGCAGTGAAAAATTTTAAAACAGGTCTTTTAACCGTGGCATTGACTGTGATGTTTTGCGCGGGCGCCCAGGCGCAAGGCGCTTTGGGAGCTAAAAAGATCGGGGTCATGGATTTGAGCAAGGTGTTTGACAATTATCAGAGAACCAAGGATTATGACGCTGTTCTCGAGGGAAAAACCAAGGATTATGAAAAAGCGCGCAATGAAAAGATTGACAAGATCAAAGAACTGCAGAATAAGATGGCGCTTTTAAAGGATGATGAAAAAGAAAAAGTGGTCAAGGATCTTGATGCGATGCGCAATGATTCGAGCAGTTTCGACCAGGCGCAGCAAACCGATTTGAAAAAACAGCGGGATGACAAAATTCGCGAGATCTTACTGGAAATCGAAAAAGTCACCAGCGATTTTGCGAAAAAGGAAAAGTACGACATTATTTTCAATGACCGCGTATTGGTTTATGGAGCCGACGGCATGGACGTTTCCAGTCAGGTCTTAGAAATTCTCAACGCGAATTTTAATGCCGGCAACAAAAAGAAGTAATCTGTCGCAACCGCGCCATCTTTTAAATTTAAAGAGCAAGAATGGATTTGACACTTGACAATTCATTCTTGCTCTTTCGGTAATAAAGCTAAGGCGCTATTTTTTTAAATTATGCATAAAACATTGTCCGACATCGCTAAAATCGTCGACGGAAAGGTCACGGGCGACGCTACGCTTGTGATTACTGGCCTGTCCGGGATCAAAGAAGCCAAGTCCGGGGATTTGACTTTTTTGGCGAATGCCAAGTATGCGTCTCTTCTGGAAAAAACCCAGGCTTCGGGGGTCATTGTCGCTTTGGGTGTTAACACCGGAAATCTACCCGCGATTGTCGTCGAAAACCCTTCTTTGGCCTTTTCAAGGATCGCGGAAAATTTTTTAAAAACCCAGGAGCCCGTCGTCAAGGGTATTCATCAAACCGCCATCATCGGTCAAAATGTCCGTTTGGGAAAAAATGTAGCGGTGGGAGCTTATGCGATCATTGCGGATGACGTGATGCTCGACGATAATACGGTCATTGGCGCATTGAGCTTTATCGGACAAGGGACCGTTCTGGGAAAGGATTGTTTGGTTTATCCTCATGTGACCATTCGCGAACGGATCGTAATCGGTTCGCGGGTTATTATTCACAGCGGTACAGTCATCGGTTCGGATGGTTTTGGTTTTGCCAATGTCAAAGGGGTCAATGTCAAGATTCCGCAAATCGGAATTGTGGAAATTCAGGATGACGTCGAGATTGGTGCCAATGTCACAATCGACCGGGCGCGTTTTGACAAAACCGTCGTCGGGAAAGGCACAAAAATCGACAATCTCGTGCAGATCGCCCACAATGTCCGCACCGGTGAGAACTGCATCATCGTTTCCCAGGCGGGCATTTCCGGTTCAACAGTCTTAGAGGACAATGTGACTTTGGCGGGGCAGGCGGGTTTGGTGGGACATATTACCATCGGTAAAAATTCCATCATCGCCGCAAAATCCGGCGTTCCCAATTCGGTGCCGCCGGATTCAGTTTATTGGGGATTTCCGGCTAAACCGTTGGCGGAGGCCAAAAGAGTCAATGCCGCGGTACAGCGTTTGCCCCACTATGTGGAAATCCTTATGGATTTGAAAAAGCGGATTGCAGAACTGGAAGAAAAGATAAAGAAATAAATTTTTTATGGCCGACCAACAAAAAACTATAGCTAAAGAATTTTCCTTGAGCGGACGCGGCCTGCATACCGGCCTTCCGGTCAAAATTGTCCTTAAGCCGGCGCCGGAAAATTCAGGGATAATTTTTATCCGTATGGATTTGCCCGGCCAACCGCGTATCAAAGTCGGTGTAGACACCATCCGTTTGGATTCGGGTATGCCGCGTTGTACGACCATCGGCACGGGAAATATTTTTATTCACACCGTGGAACATTTGATGAGCGCTCTGGGCGGACTGGAAATAGACAATGTGATTGTTGAAACAGACGCGGCAGAGTTGCCGCTTTTAGACGGCAGCAGTCTGGAATTTTTAAAGGCCATCAAGAACGCGGGAATTGCCGAACAAAATGTTCCCCGCAAATGGATTGAGGTCAAAGAGCCCGTTGTCGTCAGCCGCGGGGATGTTTCCATTGTCGCCTTGCCCGACCCCGGTTACCGGGTTTCCTATCTTTTGGATTATCCTCATCCTCTTATGCGCAGTCAATATTATGCGGCGACGGTGACGCCGGATATTTTTGAAAGGGAGATCGCGCCTTGCAGGACATTTTGTCTCGAAGCTGAGGCGCAGGAATTGAGGAAACAGAATCTTGGTTTGGGCGCGACGTACGAGAACACCATTGTTGTGGGCGAAAAGGGTGTCATTGACAATACCTTGCGTTTTACCGATGAGTTCGCCAGGCACAAGGCCTTGGATTTAATTGGGGACCTTTACCTCGCCGGCCAACCGATCCGGGCCAATATTTCCGCCACGAAAAGCGGACACAATTTAAATCTCGAGCTTTTGAAAAAAATTGTTTCGCAAAAGGAAAACACTGCGCCGGACTTTTTTTTACCGGATTGCAGTTTGGGTGATTGCACGGAACTGGATGTTGGCCAGATCATGAAAATTTTGCCCCACCGTTATCCTTTTTTGTTTGTCGACCGGATCGTTCATTTGCAACGCGGTAAAAAAGCCATCGGCATCAAAAATGTCACGATGAACGAAAATTTTTTCCCCGGGCACTTCCCGACGCGCCCGGTCATGCCGGGTGTTCTGATGATCGAGGCTCTGGCGCAAACCGGCGGGGTTCTGGTGTTGACGAATCCTGACCATCGTGGTAAAGTGGCCCTGTTTATGTCCGTTGACAAGGTCAAGTTTCGCAAACTGGTCGTTCCCGGCGAGCAATTGATCTTAGAAACGGACATGATTCGGGATCGTTCCCGCACCGCTCAATTCAAAGGGGTGGCCCGCGTCGGCGAGGAAGTCGCGGCCGAGGCGGAATTCATGGTTTCTTTTGTTGATGCGGATTTTTTAAACAAAGACTGACAGGCTCCTATGGAAACTGAAAAAATTCACAAAACCGCGGTCATTCATTCCGACGCCAAATTAGGCGCGGACGTGACTATTGGCGCTTATTCCGTGATCGGCCCCAAGGTTTCTATCGGCGACGGATGCCGCATCGGGAACCATTGCGTTTTAGACGGCCAGACGACAATGGGCCGCCATTGCCAGATTTTTACCGGGGCCATTATCGGTTCCGCACCGCAGGACAAGAAATATTCTGAACATGATGATGTGGAACTCATCATCGGCGATAACAATGTGATCCGGGAATACGTGACCATGAATACCGGGACGATTGAAGGCGGACGCAAGACCGTTGTTGGGAATAATAATCTTTTTATGGCCAACTCCCATGTGGCCCATGATTGTATCGTGGGAAATTACTGTATTCTCGCCAATGTCGGCACCTTGGCCGGACATGTCACGACGGAGGACAGCGCCATCGTCGGCGGTTTGAGCGCGGTGCATCAATTTGTACGGTTGGGCCGTTTGTCTATCATCGGCGGATGTTCCAAGGTCGTGCAGGACATTCCGCCTTTTTCCATGTGCGACGGTCATCCCGCAAAGGTTTTTAAACTCAATACTGTCGGTTTAGAGCGCGCCAAAGTCCCCCGTGAATCCGTCAAAAGTTTAAAGCTCGCCTTTAAGATCCTTTTTCATTCCGGCTTGACCAAGACCCACGCGATTGAGCAGATCATCAAGGATGTTCCCCCATGCCCTGAATTGGAGCACTTGATTTTTTTCGCCAAAACCACCAAGCGCGGATTGTGCTCGTAAAAAAAGAATGAGCAACGAAACCATCGGCCTTATCGCCGGCAACGGCAAATTTCCCATCCTCTTCGCCCGCGAAGCCCGTCGGCAAAATATGAAGGTTGTGGCCGCGGCGGTCAAAGGCGACACCTCTTTTTTACTCAAGCCTTTCACGGATGAAATGGCCTGGTTTAAGGTGGGCGAACTTAAGAAACTTTTTTCCTATCTCAAAGACCGCGGGGTTACGCGGGTGATCATGGCTGGTCAGGTCAATCAGAAAAATCTTTTTGATAAGAATATCGCGCAGGAAGAGGAATTCAAAGATCTGATGAAAGCCTTGGAAGACCGCAAAGCGGACACGATCTTTCGGGCGGTGGCGGAGAAATTAAAAACCGAAGGTCTGGAGCTTTTGGATTCCACGTTTTTATTGAAAGAATATTTAGCGCCTCAGGGAACATTGACCCGTCGGGGCCCGACTCTTGCGGAACTGGGCGATATTGAATTTGGCCGCACGATCGCCAAAGCCATGGGTGGATTAGATGTGGGACAGACCGTGGTCATTAAAGAAAAGGCCATTGTGGCGATTGAAGCGATGGAAGGGACTGACCGCTGTATCCGCCGCGGTGGAGAAATCGCCCGTCAAGGCGCGGTCGTCGTGAAAATGAGCAAGCCCGGACAAGATTTCCGTTTTGATATTCCTGTCATCGGGCCGCGCACAATCCAAAATATGATCCGGGTCAAGGCCCAATGCCTCGCCATCGAAGCCCATAAGACGCTCATTATTGATCGCGGTACTTGTGTAAAAATGGCCAACCGATCCGGCATTACAATTCTTGCTTCATAACCGGGGAAGTTGAGGCTGATTAAAGATTCGTCGAGAAACGGCTTTCCCAATGCGCTTTTGTCATTTTCAAAACATACAAGGATGACAAGTGCGGCCGTTATTTGGCCGATGTTTTTTATAAAATAGGCGAAACCGATCCGGCTTGCGTCGTCGCCGAAGGGATTTTTCTTAATCAAGAATTGCTCAATAACCGCTTGGCCGTCAAGTGGTGACCCATCCGCTCTGACATAAACCGGGACAAATGTGCATACTGTACCTATTCTTTGTGCATGTTGAGAAGAAAAAATCTTTTGCATTATTTCTCCTAGAATGTTATTCTTTTAGCGTGTCATTCTTCTCTTAGCCATATTAAGTCAAGTAGCAACCACCAGATTTTCTTTCCTTCTGTAGAATATAGTGACAGGCACTAATTATTTTCAGAACCTCAACAAAAGGATTCTTCATGAATTTCTTGAATCGTAAAAAGCCATCATTTTTCCGCAAAACGGTAAGCCTTTTCGTCCTCACGACGTTTGGCTTGTCGATGATCGCCTCGCCCTCGGGTGCGCAGATTTTGCCCAATCTTCCCGCTCCGGGGCAATCGATTTGGCTTACCCCTGTTTTTCAGCCGCCGGTATTAAGAGGTATGACGGTCCATCCGGAGAATCCGCTTTTGTTTGATTTCATCGTTGATCGCGGGCAGGACACAATCAATAATGACCGCTTAAAAGAAGAAAGCACCAAGCTGATCAAATATTTTTTGGCGTCTATGACCATCCCTGACAAAGACGCTTGGGTCAACCTTTCTCCGTATGAAAAAGACCGGATCATTCCTGATGCGCTGGGCCAAACCGAAATGGGCCGGCAAATGCTGGAGCAGGATTATATTTTAAAACAGCTTGCCTCGTCGTTGACCAATCCTGATAAAGAATTGGGACAGAAGTTTTGGAATGAAGTCAAAGCCCGCGCCAAAAAACAATTCGGCACAACGGAAATTCCCTTGAGCACATTTAACAAAGTCTGGATTATTCCTGATGGGGCCACCGTCGTAGAAAAAGACGGCTTTGCCTACATCACCGAAAGCAAGCTTAATGTTATGCTGGATGAGGACTACAATCTGTCATCTCAAGTGTCATCCACAGGGTCTGCCCCCGTTTTACAAGTGTCATCCACAGGGTCTGTCCCCGCTTTACAGGGGACTGACCCTCGTGAGATAGGAATCGACCCTTCTTCATCCGATTTTTCCCGCGACGTAAGCAATCTTTCCACCGCCGTTTTTCGCGAAATGATCTTGCCCAAGCTCGTCGAAGAAGTCAACACCGGCAAAAACTTTGCCCAAACCCGCCAAGTTTATCAAAGTGTCATTCTTGCCGCTTGGTACAAGAAAGCGCTCAAAGACTCCTTACTTGGCCGCATCTACGCCGATAAATCAAAAGTCGCCGGTGTAGAAAGCGATGTTAAGGACATCAAACAAAAAGTTTACGAGCAATATCTCGAAGCCTTCAAAAAAGGCGCT
>JANPFV010000040.1:0-6924 GCA_031423615.1 Candidatus Omnitrophota bacterium | reverse complement strand
GAGGATATTGCCGGCATATTGAATGTTAGCGGAAGAACTATCAAACGGGATAAAACATAAAACAAAAAAAGAAATGCTCAAAAGCCATCGGCTGACTACGCCTTGGAAACAATCGGGGAGTTAATACAAAAAGCAACTGTAGCCCATGAGCATATGATGAAGTTGGCCCGTTCCGAGAACGGTTCGCTTCAGGAAAAAGCCCAAGCGGGTTATTATGTGGGGAAGCTCATTATGCAGCAGGTAAAAACTCTGCAGAGTATGGGATTGCTGCCAGAGAAGGCGATGCAGATTGAGTCGGAAGTCCACCACCACCAAGAGGAAGAAACTAGTGTTGAGGAGTTGAAAGAAGAGTTGGCCAGATTGGAGAAGATTGTCGCCGCAAAAGAAAACCCCGATCCTGAAATCTTAAAGCTTATTGAGAAAGCCAAACAGCATATTGCATTGGTCGAAGCAAAAAATATAATTGGTGAATTAAAAACCAAGATTGATAAGGATCAAGGAAATCCCGATGTTTCAGGCCAATGAAACCGTTAAATCTCTTCGCAGGGAAATGGGTAAGAAATCCATTCTGGATTTTGCTGCGATTTATTTCTCCGAATACATAACAAGCCCGCCGTGTTCATTTCATAAAGAAATCTGCGACATCTTAATCGAAATGGCTGATAAACGGAAACGCAATCTGGCGGTTGCGGCTCCACGCGGTCATGCCAAAAGCACGATTGTCAGTTTGTTTTATGCGGTGTGGTCTATTTGTTATGCAAAAGAGAATTATATTGTTTTATTTTCTGCTACTCAAAGTCAGGCCATTAATTTGATGAGCGGTATCAAAGGGGCATTGGAAAATAACGAAAAATTGATGAATGATTTCCCCGAGGTCTGTCACGTAGGAGAAGGAATTGACCAGCAGATATGGACTCAGCAGCAAATTGAAACAAAAAACGGCATCAAAGTTCATGCCTTAGGCTGTGCACAGGAAGCGCGTGGTTTTAAATCCGGACGGCACCGGCCTACATTGGTCATTTTTGATGATGTCGATGGTGACAAAAATACTTATAGTTCGGAATCCAGAGGCAAATTATTGAAATGGTTTAGAAGCACGATACGTTATGTGGGCTCAAAGAAGACAAATATGGTTGCGGTCGGCACTCTTTTACATACAGAATCATTGCTGTCGAAGTTTGTCAATCGCAATGAGTTTCAGAATTGGAACGATAAAGTCATTTACAGAGCAGTTATTTCCGATGCCAAACGTGAGGATTTGTGGGAGAAGTGGCTGAAGATTTATTTTTTTCAGGAGAAATATAAAGGAACAATTGCCCAATATCAGTTTGATGAAGAGAATCTCGATTTTGCTGCCATCTTCGCAAGGTTAAGAGAAAAAAATTATGTTCTGGAGGGCAATCATGTGGCTCCAGGGTTTGATGGGCTTGATGAAGGGTTCAAAAGTTGTTTTTCGGATTATTCGGAACGACAATTTCTGCTGATGGAAATGCTTCTTAAATTTTTTCGTGAAGAGCAGGATGGATCAAAAGCAGCGGACAGTTTCTTTAACGACCACAGAGAATTAATGGAGGAAGGCGCGAAGGTTCTTTGGCCAGAAGAGTATGATTATTATTCTCTGATGAAAATTAAGAAGGTCGAAGGGCCGTATGAGTTCAATAGAGAAATGCAGAACGATCCGCGAAGCCTCGAAGAATCTTATTTCGATCCTGAGAAATTTGAATATTGGACAAAGAAATATCCCACAGAAGCTGATTTGATCAATGAACTCGGAGATGAACTTGAGTACTTTGGGGCGTGCGATCCAAGCATGGGCCAGCAAATGGGTGTCAACATGAGTAAAAGGAAAGGGAAAGACCTTGATTATTCAGCGATCATAATCCTAGCCCTGCATATGAAAGAAGGTATTTTTTATGTTTTAAGAGCTGATATCAAAAAAAGAACGCCTGAAGAATTGATGCAGGATGTTGTCAATTGCCATCGCGGGCGAACTTTTTCAGGATTCGTTTTTGAGTCGAATGTATTTCAAGGTTTATTTATTCCTTCCATCAGAACGCTTGGCGCCCATGAAGGGGTTCATACCTCTATTCAGCCGATTAAAAGTAATGGTAATAAAGAGCATCGAATCAAGCAGTTGGGAAACTATATAACACCCGGTTGGATAAGATTTAGTAGAGAGCATGAAAGGCTGTTGGAACAGCTTAAGAATTTTCCGATGGATTCAGAACATGATGACGGCCCGGATGCTTTGGAAATGGCGTTGAGGTGTGCTAATGAAACTCCATCGGGAACAGTGTGGGGTAGCTTAAACACTAATGAGGGAAGCCCGCAGTTAAAAATATTACCTGAAAATGTTCGAGACCCTAACAAGAGAGAATATGGAAGAGATTATGATAAAAAGGACGACAGCACGGGCGGGGATTATTATTACGGAAAAGATGATGACGAATAAAATAAAGCTTTTGAGTGGGTATCGAAATAGATTTGAAAGTGCAAAAAACCTTCGGGTGAAGGGGTGACACGATGGATTTTTAGCGATGTCACGGGTGACAGGGGTGACATAATATAAGTATTTGAAATTAATAGACTTATGATTTCAAAGACACCTTTAGACACCTTTAAGGGTGACAGAAATGGACACAAAAAGGGACAAAATTTTGGTCTGCTAAACCAGAAATCAACTACGGAAAGAGATCTGACTTAACGGCAAAATTGGGCTTTGACATTATTAATACCAGCGAATAAAATGGCTAACGAGGTGAGAGGTCATACCGTAGTGGCGCGGCACCCCCACCCCATTTAGAATAGACAAGCCCTTCGGCGAATACGCTGAAGGGCTTTCTATATGTAGGAGCTACACTTACACCATTTAAGACGTAGTTCGAGGCTATGGTTTTTAGTATTACAGCCTTATCGTGAAGATTTGCGCTAAGGTATTGAGGATAAAGAGAATTAGAGAGTTCGAGGGTTCTAACTCCGTCTTCGTAGAAATTTGGATTTATCCGCTCCGCACTCCGCATTTCGTTTTTCAAATTCACTAAAGTACTTTCTAATTCATTTTTTTTTTGCTTGAAGAGTTCGTCATTGATCTCATTGTCGAGACGCATATCAAAAAGCCGTTCTAGGCGATTATTAGCCGTTGAGTGCTCTTGATGAAGTTTCATAATATGAGTATCTCGAAGTGAATTAGTTTCTGCGGAATATTCTTTGAGGTTACGTTTCAACCAACCCACAATCTCATCAGGAAGGGTAACACTGCGCACGGACTCGGCAAAGATGTCCGTCATCCCAGATTCCGTAATATAAGGCACACAGGCTTTTTGACGGCCTTTAGAATAAGAGCAGTGATAATAAACATAGCGTTCCTTCTTGATCTCCCCTAAAACCTTACAGCCACAATTTTGACAGGAAGCCAGATTACTAAAGGCGAAGCCCCTTTTTTGAATATGGGGCTGAACACGATCCTTCCCATGCATGACAGCCTGCACTTCCTCAAACAGCTTTTGGGAGATCAAGGGCTCATGAACTCCTTGATAAGTCCGGCCTTGGATAGTAAAAATCCCATAATAAAAAGTATTGTGTAGTGTTCGGTGCAAAGAGCTTTTGGAAAAGCCATTGCCTTTCTTGCTACGGAGACCCTGCTTATAAAGCAGATCATTTAACATCTCAAGCGAATAACTCCCCGTAGACATTAAGGTAAAGGCCTTTTGAATGTACGGAGCCCGCTCTTTATCAACGTCTATCAAATGGGTTTGGGGATTATTCAAATATCCAAGAGGTGCGACTGTAGGAAATTGACCTTGTTCAGCTTTTTCCTTTTGTCCCATTTTTGTTTTTCTCGAAATATCAGCAGACATCTTTTTTGCAACAGCAATTTCGATATCCAACATAAAAAACTCATCAGAATTCGAATTTTTATTATAAATTTTATTTGTGCGGGAAAAATGGATTGTTTTTCCAAAATCTTGAATAAGAATATTTATTTTTATTTTATCTGTATCGTTTCTTGTCATTCGATCAGTAATATCAAAAATAATATGCTCAATTTCGGGGTGTTGGCGGGCATAATCTATCATTTGATTGAATTTAATCCGAGCTGTTTTTTGGCCCCAGGCTGATTCCGGCCCCTCCCAAGTTTTTACAATTTCAAGGCCATGCTTTTTGGTGTATTCGTGAGCCAGTTTTCTCTGGGCATCTAGGGAATAGCCTTCTCTTTCTTGTTCTTTAGTGGAGACACGGAGATATAGGAGGGCTTTAGGCATATAGGAATTTAGTTTTTAATGCTAATTATTAAGGCACAGACAGAAACAAAGAGTGCAATTAAAGCGACAATATTATTTGTAAAGCTATTGGAATTTGCTTTTTCCGCCAATGAATTTGCATTTAAAGATATTTCTAAAGCTTGTTTGGCAACTTTGTTAGCCTCTTTACCTAATCGAAGCTCTTCTGCCCTATGCAAATTTTCTGTTTCTCGATCTTTTCTTTCCAGCCCCGAAACAACAAATGGCTTCTGAAAAGAATCAAATTGCCCGTTATTAAGACGGGCTCTTATTATCTCAGGATTGGCATTCTCAAGTTCATGCATTTTTGCCTCTCAATTTACTTCCACCAAGAATTAACATATTGGAACATTCGACTTATTCCTTCAGATTTTCTCACAAATAACTGAACTCCGCAAGGATCACAAATAATGTAAGGTTTTCCCTTATCAGATATACGAATATCTTTTATTCCTGCACAAAGAGGGCAGGGAAAAGTTTTATTTTGAAATAAATGAGAATAATTTTCCATTTTAAAATCCCTTTCTAATTTTTCGTTACGTTAATAACTTTGTAAAAATATTGGAATATATAAAAGATGATTTCCTAAATTAAGAAATATAAAAGTTTTATGAGTTTTATGCTTTTTCATCAAAAACCTAACGTTACATTAACGTTAGGCAACTAAATTTGAGTAAAAATCAGCAAGAAATTAAATTAAAAGTTTAATTTAAGAAAAGTTTTCCTAAATTCGGAAAATCAGTAACTAAATAAGAATTTGTTTCAAAACTCCTTAAATTGTCATGAAAATCTCTTTCCTCATTAAAGGCGCCTCACCGCTCCAGAAATCATACTACGAACATGTTCTATATCGGAGCAAGTTTTACCCGATATTATATAGGGAAAATGCAGCTCTAAATGTGAGATAGGTTCCGGGTACGAGTCTTGTCACCCACCCTGATTTTAATTTTGGCTTTTGCCTTGAAGTTTTAATAGCATATGAAAAAGTTTTTCTCTAATATTCTTTGGTTTTTACTTGGGTTTTCACTACTCAGTTTCTTTATTTTTCTTTCTTTCCAATTATTCAAAGCCCTACTATTTCGTCATACTTTTGTGTTGGTTTTACTTGTCAGTGGACTTTTGTTTTTCTTGATTTACATTTTGTTCGCGTTTTGGAAAAAGAATCGAGCATTATCATTGGGTGTGATTACTGGGTTATCATTGATGATAGCTTTAAGTATTTTTTTCTTTTTAGGCTTAAAAAGCATCGGTGATGATATGGTTCATCAGAATAGAAATTGGGAACAAATTGCCTCTGAAGTCAAACCGATGACATTTGAGCAGGCTGTAAAAAATACCGGTTTAGATTTCTTGCCGAAAAGCGCTTTTAATATTTATTACTATCACCATTCGTATTCTTTCTTTGGATTTAAGTCTATAGTGCGATATGAAGCACCCCGGGAAGTGATCCTGAAGCATGTCGATGAAATCATTCATCAATATCCCGATCTTGCTCCTTGTTGGCAAGAGATAGAGATCAGTGCTAATTCAAATATAACTAAATCGACCTCAGTAACTTGGTTTAACATTGAAAATATTAAGAATGGGAAAAAGTGGGGGTGCAGCAATTCAGGCGGGCAATTTAAGGGGCCTGTTGGTGGCCAGCAAATATTCGTAGATTTCGACAATAATTTATTATATTTTTCTGCACATGACTAAGCATATTGAAAATATTGTTTTCTCACTAAACAGGTTCTAACCTCGCGTAGCCAGCGACCCCATTTGTAACTCGTTGTTAGGCAATAAGTTTTTTAGACACCCTTGATGAGATTGGAAATTGTTTTTGGTCATCTGCTATAGAATGAATAGTAGAGAGTTTTTATTTTGGATCAAAAATATTATGCGATTTATAAGTGAATACTTTAAAGAAGCACAGGAAAGATCAAAACGGCGCAAAAGTTTTTGGAATTTTATCTTGGTACCATTTTCTGTGATCGGTATATGTTTAGCCTATTTTATCCAATTCAGAATACTTTGGTTTATCCACGTCTTTGTTTACCCAGAACATGCTGGTCAACTAAACAAATTTTGGCAAGAGGGACTATCCTTTAACGCATTTCTGTCGAGTTTGTTTCTTGCTTTACCCATTTCTTTTTCTTCTTTAGTATTGGGTGTAATTTTTGCAAATCTATTGGCTTGGTGCATCCCTCCTGCACGAAAAACTTTTGATAAAGAAGCACAAGATATAAAGGGAGTCTCGTTTCTCGAAACGATGGGGACATTGAAAAAAATCGCTTTATATGTTGTCCCGACATGCTTTGCCTTAGGAATAATTGGGGCGATGACATTGAAGTCACTCCACTAATTGGCCAAATAGGTTCTAACCTGCTTGAGCCAGCGACCCCATATGTTACTCTCATGCGAACTGGCGCAAGTCGTGACCACAAAACGGTTCGTATGGGAGATTTTTTATGTGTGGAAGATAGTATACGGAAGTTTTCTGCCTCAGAAATGCTTGCCTATTTAGTTACCGCTGAAAAAGCCAGTGTTTGAGAATTTGAATTTTATAAAAATATCGTTTTAAAGGGGACGGTTCCCCGCTGTTTGGTAAATCGGGTAAATCTGTTTGTTACGCTCTTTGTTATCCATAAGCAAATGCCATTTT